>CAZCAL010000089.1:0-13405 GCA_964496625.1 uncultured Verrucomicrobiaceae bacterium
GCCATTACTGACTCGGGGTGCGAAGTGGTTTTTCAGGTGAGTCACGAGTTGCAGAGCAACTCAGCTACCTTACATCATGCCACCGTGGTCGTGACCGTGACCTGCTTCAGCCGCTTCTTCCTTTGGGATATCAGCGATGAGGCACTCCGTTGTGAGGAGCAGGCCGGAGATGGACGCTGCGTTCTGGAGAGCGCTGCGAGTCACCTTGGCTGGGTCAACAACGCCTGCTTTGATCAGGTCGCAATATTCACCAGTGGCCACGTTGTAACCGTTGTTGCCTTTGCCCTTCTTGACTTCTGCAACGATCAGAGCACCTTCGACGCCTGCGTTGGCAGCAAGCTGACGGAGTGGAGCTTCGATCGCGCGAGCCACGATTTCAGCGCCGGTCTTCTCGTCACCAGAGAGGCCGAGGTCGCCGATGGCGGCCTGAGCGCGGATGAGAGCGACGCCGCCCCCAGGGACGATGCCTTCTTCAACCGCTGCGCGGGTAGCGTGCAGGGCGTCTTCGACGCGGGCTTTCTTTTCCTTCATCTCGGTTTCAGTTGCAGCACCGACGTTGATGACGGCCACACCACCTGCGAGCTTGGCGAGGCGCTCTTGGAGCTTCTCTCGGTCGTAGTCGGATGTCGTTTCGTCGATCTGACGCTTGATCTGGGACACGCGTCCAGCGATAGCGTCGCTGCCGCCTTCACCTTCAACGATGATCGTGTTTTCCTTGCCGATGGTGATGCGCTTGGCTTGACCGAGGTCGCCGAGGTCGACGTTCTCAAGCTTGATGCCGAGGTCTTCGGTGATGCACTTGCCACCGGTGAGGATAGCGATGTCTTCAAGCATAGCCTTGCGGCGATCACCAAAGCCAGGAGCCTTAACGGCTACGACGTTGAGAGTGCCACGAAGTTTGTTGATGACCAAGCCCTGAAGAGCTTCGCCGTCCACATCTTCAGCGATGATGAGGAGAGGCTTGCTGGAACGAGCGAGCTTCTCAAGGAGAGGCAACATATCTTTGAGAGAACTGATCTTCTTCTCATTGATAAGGATGTAAGCGTTTTCGAGGCTGGCTTCCATCGTCTCTGCGTCAGTGACGAAGTAAGGAGAGATGTAACCTTTGTCGAACTGCATCCCTTCGACGACTTCGAGGGTCGTTTCGATGCTCTTAGCTTCTTCGACGGTGATGGTGCCTTCTTTGCCCACTTTGTCCATGGCTTCGGCGATGATGTTACCGATGCCTGCATCCCAGTTGGCGGAGACGGTGGCGACCTGGGCCACTTCCTTGGAATCCTTCACCGGGGTGGAGATTTCCGCCAGCTTAGCGACGATGGCCGTTGTGGCCTTCATGATGCCACGCTGCAGGGAGGTTGGGTTAGCGCCAGCGGTCACGTTGCGGAGACCTTCGGAATAAATCGCTTCAGCCAAGACCGTTGCTGTCGTGGTGCCGTCACCAGCAATGTCGGATGTCTTCGAGGAGACTTCCTTGATGAGCTGTGCGCCCATGTTTTCATAGGGATCAGGAAGCTCGATTTCCTTGGCCACAGTCACACCGTCTTTGGTGATGGTAGGGGAACCGAATTTCTTCTCAAGGATCACGTTACGACCTGCAGGGCCGAGAGTGGCCTTGACGGCACGTGCCAATTTGGTGACGCCGCGCAGGAGCGCGTGACGAGCGTTTTCGTCAAAGTTGAGTTGTTTTGCCATAAATGATTATGCGTAGAGGGGTTGGGTGTTGGTGATCG
The DNA here is from genome assembly GCA_964496625.1 of uncultured Verrucomicrobiaceae bacterium. Taxonomy (GTDB): domain Bacteria; phylum Verrucomicrobiota; class Verrucomicrobiia; order Verrucomicrobiales; family Verrucomicrobiaceae; genus JACKQF01. The sequence continues at coordinate 1,731 of CAZCAL010000089.1, forward strand.
GATTAGCCTACGATGCCGAGGATATCGACTTCGTTCAGGATGAGGTGGTCTTCACCGTCGATTTTGACTTCGGTGCCGCCGTATTTGGAAATGAGGACTTTGTCGCCGACTTTGACAGTGAAGAGATCCTTCACGTCTTTGCCTTCGTCATCTTTACCAGTGCCCAAGGCCAGCACTTCTGCTTCCTGGGGTTTTTCCTTGGCGGTGTCGGGAAGGAAGAGACCGCCTGCGGTCTTTTCTTCGCTGGAGGAGCGCTTGACGAGCACGCGGCGGCCAAGTGGTGTAATTTTGCTTGCCATAGTTGGTGCGATTTCTGCTTTGTGGGTTGTTGTTCTGATTTGGTTTTGGTTCACCCGAGCGGTTGTCCGTCGCGCACAAACGTGGCGGACAACCGACCGCGGAGAAAGGGTTCATTCATCCGGTGGCGTCTTGGCCGCAGCCGAAGGAGGGTTTTTGGGAACGAGAGAGATGCCGTTGGGTGCCCTCTCCATGCCGCCGTAGCTGAGATCTACAGAGGCTTCGCCAATTTCTTGGACGAGAAAATCGACCAATCGGCGTGGGTCTTCGGTGAGCACGCTCTGCAACATGCGAGAGGTGCGTTTGGCATCATAGCCCTTGAGATCGAGGTTCAGGCCATAACTGCCAGGGGCACCTTCGAGGCCGGTGATCTTGGCGGCCAGATCCACGGATGAGTTGATGTAATCCTGGAGGACCTTATCCGCAGCTAGCTTCTTCAACGCATTGACAAGCTTGGGGTTCACTTCAGGGACGCTCAGCAATTCCTGCGCATTTTTTCCGGGATACAGATCCATGATCCCCTCAGCTTCCTCAGTGAATGCATCGCGCTTGGTCTGTTCCAGCGGGTCTGGCGCAGGCGGGGGAGAAAGGGCTGCTGCGATGTGAGCATCCAGCTCTCCATCGCTCACCTTTGCAGCGGGGGGCGGAACTGAAGGCCCCGTGGTTTTGGGCGTTTCAGTCTTATCACAGGATGCCAAAACTCCGCATAACAACACCGCCTGGAGTGCCGAATTTGTATCGGCAATCCAGAGGGAGCGCCGACGGGCTGTCGGCATTCCAAACTTGGCTGTGTTGCGGGCGATGGACATCGATTGAGGTTATTACTTGTCCTTATCGACCACTTCGAAGTCAGCATCGACCACCTTGCCCTTGTCTTCACCTGCGCTGCCCTCTTGGGCTCCACCCGCAGCGGAGGCCATGTCTTCAGGATTGAATCCCTGTGGCATACCACCCGCGGCACCACCTGCACCCGCAGCTGCTGCTGCTTGGTAGGCCTCCGCGAAGAGTTTCTCAAGGCCTTCGACTCCGCTCTTCATTGCAGCGCTATCATTGGCGTCAATGGCAGTCTTCAGTGCGGCGATACGATCCGAGAGCGGGGAGAGCTGTTCCGCAGGAACTTTGCCTTCCCATTCCTTGACCTGCTTTTCGGTCTCATAGACGAGCGCCTCAGCCTTGTTTTTGATTTCGACGCCTTCCTTCCGCTGACGGTCTTCTTCAGCGTGCAGTTCCGCATCTTTCTTGGCCTTTTCGATCTCCTCATTGCTGAGACCGCTGGACCCTTGGATGGAGATTTTTTGCTCCTTGCCAGTCGTCTTCTCTTTCGCAGAGACGTGCAGAATACCGTTGGCATCGATGTCAAAGGTCACCTCAATCTGAGGCTGTCCACGTGGCAGCGGCGGAATGCCATCAAGCTTGAAGGTGCCGAGCGTCTTGTTGTCTCGGGACATTGGGCGCTCACCTTGAAGGACGACGATTTCCACACCCGGCTGGTTATCGCTGTAAGTGGAGAAGATTTGGCTGTGCTTCTTCGGGATGGTCGTATTGCGCGGAATCATCGGCGTTGCGATACCACCAGCAGTCTCGATCGACAGCGTGAGCGGCGTCACATCAAGGAGCAGCACGTCCTTCACATCACCTTTCAAAACACCACCCTGAATGGAGGCACCGATGGCGACGACTTCATCTGGATTCACGCCTTGATGCGGATCTTTGCCAGCCAGCTTGCGGGCCGTTTCCACTACTTTGGGCATACGGGTCATGCCGCCGACGAGTACGAGTTCATCGATCTTGCTGGCTTCAAGTTTCGCCGCAGCGAGACACTCGCGGACAGGCTTGATGGTGCGCTCAAAAAGGGAGTCGCAGAGCTGCTCCATCTTGGCACGGCTGAGACTCTTCATGATGTGCTTTGGCCCGGTGGCGTCTGCCGTCACGAAGGGGAGATTGATGTCGTATGTCTGGCTGGAGCTTAGGGCGATCTTGGCCTTTTCAGCTTCTTCCTTGATGCGCTGAAGCGCGTCTGGTTGGCCACTCAGGTCAATACCGCTATCCGTCTTGAATTCCTGGATGATCCACTGGATGATCGCGTTGTCCCAGTCGTCACCGCCGAGGTGGGTGTCACCATCCGTGGCGAGCACTTCAAAGACGCCGTCGCCGATTTCAAGGACGCTGATGTCAAAGGTGCCACCACCGAGGTCATACACGGCGATTTTCTCGTCGGACTTACCTTCAAGACCATAAGCGAGCGATGCTGCGGTCGGCTCATTGATGATGCGGCGAACATTCAGTCCGGCGATCTCGCCAGCAGCCTTCGTAGCATTGCGCTGGGAATCATTGAAGTAAGCCGGCACCGTGATGACGGCATCAGTGATTTTTTCACCCAGTTTCGCCTCAGCATCTGCTTTGAGTTTCGCCAAGATCATGGCGCTGACTTCTTGGGGGCTATAAACTTTGTTTTCACCACCGACCTCAACCTGAACGTGAGCATCGCCATTGGCGGCTTCCACGATCTTGTAGGGCACTCGCTTGTCGGCCTCCGTGAGTTCAGCAAACTTGCGACCCATCAGGCGCTTCACGGAGAAGACGGTGTTGCGCGGGTTCGTGACGGCCTGGCGTTTTGCAGCCTGACCGACGACACGTTCGCCGCTTTTCGTGAAGGCGACCACGGAGGGCGTGGTGCGTGCGCCTTCAGAGTTTTCCAGCACCATCGGCTTGCCGGCGTCCAAGACGGCCATGCAAGAATTCGTGGTGCCCAAGTCGATGCCGAGGATTTTGCTCATAGTTTTGTTGGGAAAGAGAGGTTGGAGAAGGTTGGGATGAGCTCCTGTGCCGGATCACTCAACGGAGAGATGACGCGGCACAGAAGTTCGCTCCAATTACTTGGCACAGAGCGTGCCAAGCCGACTCGCAGACGCTGAAATGCCCATTCCACAAAGGACCCAGACGTTTGAGTCGAAAGTCCCATCGACTCACAAGCGTGCCATTAGCGCCCTTGTGTCACACTTGCGCCGCACCGCGCTGGCACTTTGGCACTTTTTTTGGCTCAAGTACTTGCGCACCTCACGCCGCAGGCTTCGCCCATTTTAGCGTACACCTCGCGACCGGCAGCACTGTGCTCGAGCAGATCCGCGGAAAAGGAGACCCTTCCTTTTGGCACGATGGTAATAAAACATGATCCGCCAAAGCGGAAATAACCCTTTTCATCGCCCTTCAATACTGGGCTATCAGGCTCTGACGTGTGAACAATACTTCCGACACAGGTCGCCCCGACCTCAAGCAGGAGCATGCTACCAAAGGTGTCTGTGTGCAGCCGGGAGATGCAGCGCTTGTTTTCCCAGAGGATGCTGGGGCGCTTTGCCAGCGCGATGGGACTCACTGAGTAAAGCGGACCGTTCACTGCCACTGGCGCATAGGCCAACCCACCTGATGGAAAGTGAAAGCGATGGTAATCCACCGGACACAAACGCGAAATCAAGACTGCCGCATCTTTGAACTCCTCCGCCAGCGCAGGATCTGCGACGAGCGAGGATAGATCAAATCGAGTACCTTTCACAAAAAAATCATCGCATTTTGAGGCGTCTGGGATCAGCAGGTGCCGACCGTCTGCCGGAAAAACCAAACTGGCAGGATCCGCATCAATCGGACGCGCCTCCGGCAAAAGTTTGCGGTAAAAGAATTCATTGAAGGTGCCGAAGGACCCCGCTGGCTCCGCGAACTCAGATGTATCCACGCCATACTGATCAATGAATGCCGGGACTTTGGCGCGGCTGCTCGGGCTATCCATCCGCCAGCCATACCAGCTGGAGAAGAGCCGCCGCTTTAGCAGCAAATGCAAGGCCGCGCGGCCCAGCGGAGCCTCGTAGGCAAAGCGCAGAAAGGCCTCGCCATACACTTTTTCGACCTCGATTTGTCCACTGCGTCGGTTGTAAAATTGGATGGTTGGATCTGACATGATGATTCGAAATGCACGACCTTGCGAGGGCTTGAAATCCGGTTTACAGACTCAAAGATGGCGCAACCCCAGCACTAATCCCGGTTAAAGAACCTGTGCAAGGTTGATTGCGAACGGAAAGATGTGCTCCATAATGCCGATCTTTCATCCCCTCCTCCCAGCTACCGTTTCCCACCCCATCGTATGACCGAACCAGAAGGCACATCACCCACCGCAGGCAAAAAGCAACCCGGCCTGGTGGATCTATCCAGCTTGCAAATGATGCCAGACTGGGTCGCAAGCTTTGGCAACCAACCGAATAATCTGCCGAAGGTGGACTTTAAAGAGGACGGACAACGTCGCGGAGGAGGAGGACGCTTCCGCGATGATCGTGGTGGCCCTGGACGTGGACGCCCTCGCGACGGTGGCGGCTTTGGCGGCGGCGGTGCTGGTGGATTTAACCGTGATCGTGATCGCGGCGGCCCAAGCCGTGGATCTGGCGGCCCACCGGATCGTGACCGTGATCGTCGTCCACGCCGCGATGATCGCGATGGGCGACCGGGCCAGGGTAGCGGACGCTTTGCGGATCGGCCCCAGCGTGAGCGTGAATGGCAGGAAATCCCAAAGGATGTCAACGTCACCATCGTTCCTGATGACAAATCACTCGACGCTCTTGCGCAGCATGTGAAGCAGACCGGACATGCCTTCAGCATGTTTGACGTCACACGCCTCATCCTTGCAGCAGGAGATCGCTACCACGTTCGCTTTGCCTGTGCTGATGAGCGCCCCACGGGGCTTTTCCACACCGTTGCTGACGGTGGCTTCTTTTTATCGAAAGATGAAGCACTTCGTCACATCCTGCGCAGTGACGCCCTGGATGTTTATTACCGCTCGGAGCAAATCACTCTAGAAGAACCAAAAGGCAACTACCCCTCCGTAGCAGTCTGTGGCTTCAGCGGCACGCTCCTGGCTCCGCCAAGTCACCACAGTTTCCAGACCGCCCTCATCCGTCTGCATCGCGAGCGCTTTTCCAACATGTCGCTGGAAGACTACAAGCGCCGCGTGCGCATCGAGTCAGACCCTGAACTCGTTGCAAAGTGGAAGGAACAAGTCAGTCGAGGCCACCGCTGGGTATTGATTGTGCCAGACCCATCTGCGCCGGCAGCACCTGAAGCCGCTGCTGCGCCAGCCCCTGAGTCAATCGCTCCAACAGAAGGTGAAGAAGTAGCCACCGAGGGCACCGAATCCGCACCCGTTGCCGCAAAGGCGAGCGACGAAGACCTCGTCACCTTCAGCACCCGTGCGGAGATGGAGGCCCACTTCCGCACCCACTTTGCGGAAGGTGCCGTCATCGAAGTACGCGAAGGCGTCATTCCTGGCAGCGTGGACAAGCAGCAGCTCGCCCCCGCACTCTTTGTCATGCTACGCCAGTCGGTTGATATTGCACGAAAGCATCTCTTTGATCTCAGCCAGAAGATTGGATCAAGCTTTGAACGCCGCGGTTTGAAGCTCTTCAAGCGCCGCGCTGGCAAACTCTTTGTCAACCGCGTCAAGCCTCGCGCCATCGATGCCGGAGTCGTCTTCTCCGAACGCGTCAATACCATCGTCGAGGCAATCAAACGCGCCCCTGGTATCCCGATTCTGAAACTGGTTAAGAAGATCAGCCCAGACGAAGTCGTGCCAGCCCCAGAAACTCCCGCAGACGCTCTAGCTGCGGACGGCGATTCAACAGAAAACACCGAAACGCCAGCCGCAGACCCAATTGCAGCCCCCGTCCGGAAGCCTTCGAACGAGCCTGTCAAACTCAGCAACGACCAGATCTCCGTTCTGCGTGATATCCGCTGGTTGGCCAACGAAGGCTACGTCATCGAGTACAGCGATGGCCAGATCTTCCTCGGCGTCCAAGGCGAAGCTGCCCCTGCGCAGCCCAAGCCGAAGAAGGCTAAGCGAGCCCGGACGAAAGAAGGCGATGCCCCAGCAGAAGCAGCCGTAGGCTCTGAGACTGAAGGATCTGCGGACGAAACGGAAACAGCTTCCGATACGGAGAGCGAAGAAGCCTCTCCCGCAGAGTCAAGTACTGAAGAAACTGCCCCGGCAGAGCCAGACACAGACTCCGCCGCAGAGGAAGAGACCTCCCCGCAACCACCCGCCGAGCCCGAACCCACGCCTGAGCCTGAATCAATCATCGAAGAACCAGCCGCCCCCGAACCCGATGCCACCCCTGAAGTGGCAGCAGAGCCCGAGCAAGGGCCAGGCGAAGAGAAATAGCGCTTGGTGGGTCAGAGCTTCAATTCGCACTCCTACCGCCTGATGGAATCCTCAGGCTGTCACCAACACGTCGCGATAACGTCCCCGTAGGGCACCGCTCACGCCGTGGGATCTCCACGCGTGTTCGGGTTTATGTCATCATTTCACCGGCACGGCCTTGCCTTCTATATGCTGCAGGGCAGTCTGAATATTCTCGCCCACCAATCCAGCGAAGCTTACATGGCGGTCTGCTAGATCAGCCGGAATATCGAATACAACGTCGATCACACCCGTCCCGGAGGCCTTCAGAGTCTTCCGCTCGATACGTCGCCCCTTGTCGCCTTTCAGCGTCACCAGCAGGGTCTGTTCCCTAAGATCCACAGGGAAGGCATGGGACACCGTCACCGTTGCTTTTTGCCCAGGACTCACTGATTTCGGCGGATCGACTTTGATCAGGTTCGCACTTTGTCCTTTGCCGGCAGCCTTGCCTTTGCCCTTCGCCGCGCCTTTCGCGGCAGAACCTTCGCGACGTTTGCCAACGGCAGCCTCCTCCTTTTGCATAAAGGCATCCAGATAGGCTGGGTCGTAGCGATGACGGAAGACCTCCAGCAGGGGGTCCTTCGTGCGCTCCATCCAACCTTCCAGAGCCTTCTCCAGTGCGGCCACCTGGGTCTTGTGCGCAGGATCAGCGATCAAATTCGTCAAGGCATCTGGGTCATATCGCACCTCGTAGGCCTCCTCCAAAACGCGATGATCAAAGAGATCAACACGCGCCGCCACCTGAGTATCCGTCTTTGCTAGAACCCGCATCTGACGGCAGGTCACCGTGCCTGCGGTCGCGCCGCTCATGACCCGCGTGCCATTGGACCAGGGGTTAAAAACGTAGAGGTAGTCCTTCGTTTGCACTGCCCGCATCGGGGTACGTTGACCCCCTGCATTTTCGTTGTACTCCTTGAAAACCATGGTGCGATCTGGCTCAGATTGCCCCTTCAATAAGGGGGCAAAGGTGCGCCCATCAAAACCCTCTGGATGCGGCAACCCCACCATGTCCAGCAGGGTCGGCAGCAGATCGACCGTCGATACCATGTGCTGATCATCCACGGAGCCCGGCTTGGTGACGCCAGGCCAGCGCACCATCAATGGAGTGCGGGTGCTGTGTAGGTACAACTGAGTTTTTGCAAACGGCAACGGCATCCCATGATCAGAGAGAAAGATGATGATTGTGTTTTCATCCTCACCTGACGCCCTCAAGGCAGCCAAAATCGCACCGACGGCATCGTCGCCCCGTCGCACGGAGGAGTAATACAACGCAAGCTCCTGCCGGATGACCGGATCATCAGGTAAAAAGCCCGGAATAGGCACCTCCTCAGGAGTGAAGACGCGCGATGGCACATGAGGGTCATCCACCAACGAGCCCGCTCGACCTTCCGCATAGAAAGGTTTGTGGGGATCAGCTATGTTCAGCATCAGGCAAAATGGTTTGCCCGCCGCCTTGGCGGCCTTGATGCCTTGCGTCATCGTTTGGCCATAAGACGGCGCATCCTTAGTATGCAATTTTTCGCCATTACCGTCGGTATCCAAATCAATGTCCCATGGATACGGCGAATACGGCGTGGAATGCGACACCTTGTGCCTGATACCGGTGAACCAGCCTGCATCGTGCATTAGGTCTGCGAGCACAGGATAGTCTTTTTGCTCTGGTTTGATCGGCCGAAAGCTATCCACATGATTGTTGTGCGGATAACGGCCAGACCACATGACATTGCGCGATGGCATGCAATTGCCGACCACGACATGTGCATAGTTGAACCTCATGCACTGCGCCGCCAGCTTGTCCATGTTTGGTGTGGTACCGGGTAGCTTGCAGCCATAGACACCCACCGAATCACAACTCATGTCATCCATGGTAATGATCAGCACATTCGGCTGCGCCGCGTGGCCACACGAGAAGAGTCCACCGAGAATAAGCGCTACAACGACAACGAGACTTCGATTCATCCAATGAAGACGAATCGCGGCAGGAAATCTTCCCGGCATTTCACTCCGACGCGCTCAACAAAGCCGCCACACGAATTCGATAGCACTTGTTGGTGCGAGACTTCTTTTTGTCTTCGCCACCCAAGCAATAGACGTAGCCCTGATGAGCCACCAGCGACACCATCGCCGGATACGGCAGAGGCGGCGCGGGGGTGTAGGTATCCGCCTTCAAATGATAAAGCCAGCCCTGCGCCGTGAATCCAGTCTCGTCATTGGGATAGCCACCGCCGAGATAAACCGTGTCATCATCTAACGCCACCGCTGAAATTCCACGCACCGCGTGCGGAAGGTCTTTGCAGCGTTGCCATGATTGTGACCCATGATCAAAGGCATAAGCACTATCACTGTTCTTCACCTCCGCCTTTGCCGCATCCCAATTTGCACCACCAAAGACAAGCAATGTTTCGCCCACCACGGCAGAGGCCGCAGTGCCAAAGGCCTCGCCAGGGTAATCCGGCAAGGTACGAACACCCCCACCTGCTTTCAGACTCACCGCCACCGTAGAGCGAGTCAACCCGGCCAGATTCGCCGCATCATCAGAACCGCCCACCAGGATCAAATCATCCCGGACCACGCCACCCGCTGCCAATACCTTCCGCACGGCCATCGGCACAGTGGACACCTGCCCAAAAGTCACCACGCCGAGCGTCGTCGCAGGAGATTTTCCAGTGGAACCACCAGCAAACACCATCTTGCCATTATACTCTCCGGACACTGCATATCCCAGAGGCTGCGGCAAATTCCAAGAGGCAAGCGTTGGAGCGTCATCCCACTTCTTCGTCTCCAGCGACAGCGCGTGGGTGGTCGTGAGCCAATGCTTCTCATCATTCCGCCAATTCGTCCCACCCGCAATGATGAGGTGATCGCCCACGCCAGCAGCTACAAAACCGCCGCTAGGCTCAGGCATCGGTGCCAACTTCGTCCACCGAGAACTGCCACAAGAACACAGGGCCAGGATGGTCAGCAGACCACTAGAGAGACGGAGGAAGGATTTCTTTTTCATCGACATTGGTTGCATGATTAAAGGAATCGATCTCTGCCCCAGGCTTCTTCCACTCGGCCCGCAATCTCACGTCATCCGATGAGAATTTGCCCGCTGCACTTGGAGCATCTTGCGAGTCCGCCCGCCGCATCTCCCACCAGCACTGGCCACAATGGTTGTGCTGGTGGTCAATCGCAAATCCGGCGCGCTTCATCAGTGGACCAATCCAGCCGATGCAATGGTCACAGTAGTCATGGAATTGCTGAAGTCCGTTCTCGATGAGAAAGCCCTTGGAGGGACACTCGTGCATATCGATGCGATAAACCTCATCGTTGACAGTATTCAGATACCCAGCCGCCTCCTCCTCCAAGGTATGCGCCCAATACTTCTTCATGCCCTCGATCCCCTCGCCTACGATCAGCTCCACGGCATGGCGTTGGGAGTCCTGATGGATCGCCTCGTCCCAATACTTTTTCACCAACTCGTCGCCGCCCATCTCCCGCAGCCATTCAAAAGTCCATTCGTAGTGACCGCAAAAGTCGTAGCAACCAATCATGACCGCACCTCCGTGATTAAATTCATATCCTGCACGGCTGGAGCGCCCGTCGCCAAATAGAACCGCTGCACACAAGATCCAGCCCCACCTTCAACGCGAACCGTCACACCCGCTGGTCGCCCGATGGCATCGCTCACGAAGTAGCAGTGCTGGCAAAAGCACGGCACGATCTCCCTCCCCTGCTCACGCAGATGGGCAATCATCGGGCAGGTCAACACCCTAACCTCGACGTGTTCCCCCAGTTCCTGCACCTCCACCTCAGCGCCAGGCTCCGCTACAAAAAAGGCGCGCCAATATTCCGCAACCGCCGGCAGTCCCCCCGCACTCCATCGCTCCGTCACCGGACGATAATACCGCGAGCCAATGTCCTCCCAATATCGAAGCAATCCCTCTTTACCAAAGCGACCCAAGATAAAACGGAACGTCGCATTGATGGCCGTATAAAACCCCGCCGCACCAACAGGCTTCGTGTCGAGATATGGCAGGGCTTGTGGGGGAGAATTCATCAGTGACGGAATACGGGGCTCAACATTCCATTGTTCGCACAAAACCAAACTTACGATTCAATCACGACGAAACGGGGTGAGGGAAAGATTCTCCGCCATGCCGGTCTGGATTTCGCAGGCATCAATTGCAACGCCCTTCACGCTCGAAACCTCCAGTGTCCCAAAGCCCCCACGAACTGCGCCATAACGGTCGGGAGCCCAGCCTGCTCGGGAACCTCACGGTCCATTCCCCACGATCATCCTCAAGGTCAGGCCATGCACAAACCCCACCCGCGCTCGCCGACTTCGCCCCATACCTTCATCGCCCGCGTCATTGCCAACTTCCCCAATCACTAAGCTTCGGCTAAACTCAGGGATCTTCACCAGCAAGGTCCGTCGCTTCGCCTCATCCAGTTCCCGCACGCGTTCAGTCGGCCCGCCTGTTTTCCGCCTCTCCGCCACCATCCCTGAGTAGGCATCCTTCCCCCGCATCGGCCAGTCTTTCAACTGACAACCCACCACATCGCACAATCCTGCAATGGCCTCCTTGTCCCCATCTAGCGCCGCTCGCCAACCACTCCATCGATAGTCCTCAGCCCCGTCAACAAGCCCCGCCCTCACAGGATTCAAATCGATGTAAGCGGCCATCACCTGCACCACATCCGGCCCACGCTCATCCACCCCACCTCTCCGCGCTCCCTGCCCCCGACTCCCTGCTTCAACAAGCACACTCTTAAACGGCCCCATCCACAGCGTCCCCATCCGGCCATGGCGGCGATTGTACCACCGGCTGAACCGCACCTTCACCTCCTCCATCCACTTGCTCACATCGCACATTCGATCCTTCAACGCCCCGATACGCTCCTCCACCGCGGAGGCATTCCCCTCCTTGCGCATCCGATCCCACTCACTCCTCAAGGCCCCCACATGCACCTTGCTGTAGAGCGTCCTCAGGTGATTCAACAGCCGTCCCTCGCCTTCTTTCCCTTCGCCGCTTGCTCCCGGCACCCCAAATCGCTCCTCCAACCAAGCCGCCTGATTCGGCACCCTCACCAGCGCATGAAAGTGGTTCCCCATGATGCAAAAGGTCAAGATCTTGATCCCGCAGAATCGAGCTAGTTTTCGCATCACCAAAAGCAGCGC
>CAZCAL010000090.1:0-1663 GCA_964496625.1 uncultured Verrucomicrobiaceae bacterium
GAGCCTAGCATCACGATCTGCAAGATCCGATCCATGCAATCTCACGCCCGTTTTGCTCGTTACCCTTCCCGTCATGCGTCATCTCGTCCCCATTGCCCTTCTGTTTTTTACATTTTCGTTCGCGAAAGCCACTCCGCCGAACATCATCGTCATCCTCGCCGACGACCTGGGACGCGCCGACTACTCCGCCTTTGGCACGCCAGACATTCGCACACCGCACATCGATCAACTCTTCTCCCAGGGCATGGATCTGAAAAACTTCCGCGCCAATTGCTGCGTCTGCTCGCCCACCCGGGCCTCGTTGCTCACCGGTCGTTATCCTGACCGTGTTGGTGTGCCAGGAGTGATCCGCGACAAGGCGGAAAACTCCTGGGGGAACCTCAGCGACGACGCAGTGATGATTCCGCAGATGCTCAAATCAGCCGGTTACCACAGCGCTATCGTCGGCAAATGGCATCTCGGCTTGGAATCACCCGACACCCCGATGGATCGCGGGTTTGATCACTTCCACGGCTTCCTTGGCGACATGATGGACGACTACTGGACGCACCTGCGCAACGGCCACAACTTCATGCGCAAGGACCGCGAGGTCATAGATCCGCAGGGCCACGCCACCGATGTTTTTACCCAGTGGGCACAAGACTATCTCGTGGAGCGCGCCGCTGCCAAGCAACCCTTCTTCCTCTATCTTGCCTACAATGCGCCCCATGACCCCATCCAGCCACCACCCGAGTGGTTAGAAAAAGTCCAAAAGCGCGAGCCCGGCATCACCGAGAAGCGCGCCAAACTCGTCGCCCTCATTGAGCACCTAGACGATGGGATCGGTCGTGTCATGAAGACACTCGACGAACAAAAACTGGCAGACAACACCGTCGTCATCTTCACCAGTGACAATGGCGGACTGCTAAGTTCTGGAGCCAACAACGGCCCATGGCGCGATGGAAAAACTCACATGTATGAAGGCGGTCTCCGCGTTGCCTGTGCCGTCCGCTGGCCTGGAGTCGTCATCCCCGGCAGCACCTCCAGCATCCAGGCCACCAGCATGGACATCGCCGCTACCGCCTGCGATATCGCGGGCGGAGACTTCCCGAAGGTCTGTGAAGGCCGTAGCTTCCTGCCCGCACTGAAAGGCGATGACAAAGCCGCTGCACAATCCCGCGACCTCTACTTCATCCGCAGAGAAGGCGGCCCCGCCTACATGGGCCTGACCATCCAGGGCCTCATCCACGGCTCCTGGAAGATGGTCCATGACAGCCCCTACGCTCCGCTGGAACTCTACAATCTCGACAACGACCCCAAAGAAGAAAACGACCTCTCCAAAAAAGCACCCAAGATCTTCCAAGAACTGCGGACGGCCCTGCAAGCCGAGATCCAGCGTGCGGGAGCCATGCCCTGGCAGTGAAGACGTGAGAGCGCAGGAGTTCGCTAGACGGCACTGCTGTTCCAGCGACTCAATGAGGGGGATCAAATCCTCTACCTGCTCCCAGTCTGGCTGAACCTGAGTTGTTGCACGAACCAGTACAGCGCTTGCTTCCACTCCAGCGCATCGTGCGCATGGTCGGTAACATGCCACACATGTGGAATCTCCTTCTGCTTCATGTAACCATGCAAATCCTGACTGATATGCAGAAGTCCATCCCGCTTGCCGCAGGAGAGCCAGAGT
>CAZCAL010000090.1:1673-8164 GCA_964496625.1 uncultured Verrucomicrobiaceae bacterium
TCTTCGCCGACTCGGGATCGAGCAGAAGGTCCTCCGACTTTTTGGTATTAGGAGCTGAAGAAAAGGCACCCAACCACGCAAACTGATCGAGATGACCGAAGCCGATGTTTATCGTCTGACCGCCACCCATAGAGAGTCCTGCGAGTGCACAATGTTCGCGGTCACCTTGCACACTGAAGCGAGATTCGATGGCGGGAATTACATCATGCAGAAGGTCGCGCTCAAAGACGGAGAATGCTGGAATGTGCGCAAAGAGGTCTCCCTGGGCGCGGTCATCTTTTTGGGCTCGTCCGTTGGGCATGACGATAATCATCGGCACGGCCTTGCCCTCCGCAATGAGGTTGTCCAGCAGCACCTCTGGCTGGGCAAAGCGAGCCCATTCCGTTTCATCGCCGCCGATGCCGTGCAGCAGATAGAGCACCGGAAACTTATTCGCCGATGAATAGTTGGGGGGTGTGTAAACATTCATCCGCCGCCGCGTGCCAACGGTTTTGGAGTCGTATTCGACCATCTCCAGCCTCCCGTGCGGGATATCCAGACGACGCGTATCCCATCCCGCGGGTGGCTCAGGAAATGCGGGTTTGTCATCCGCCTTCAGCGTGATCTCACTCCATGCCTCGCGCGGCTGAGCCGGCAGGCCTTCCGAAGGCTCTGCCGACCAGGCAACAAGGGCGAAGTGGAGGACAGCGAGAATGCTGAGCCGCGTCATAGGTCCAGTGTTCTCAAATGAATTCGTTGACGAGATTCTCAAGGAACTCCTGGCGTCCACTGTTGTTGGCAGCGGCCTCTCCCTTTTCCATCATGAACTTTTCGAGAGTGACGAAGCTTTCATGACCCTGCTCAATGCTTGTCCCCAATGCGGTATCCCAGGAGGCGTAGCGTTGTTTTAGAGCCTGCTCGAGGCGACCATCAGCGCGAATCGCTGCGGCGTTCTTCAGGCCTCGCGCAAAGGTGTCCATGCCGCCGATGTGGGCAAAAAACAAGTCTTCTGGGTCCACACTCTCACGACGCACCTTCGCATCGAAATTGACGCCGCCAGTAGTGAGACCGCCATATTTCAGTAGAGAAAGCATCATCTGAGTCGCCGTGGGTGCGTCCGTCAGAAACTGATCGGTATCCCAGCCAAGCAACAGATCGCCCGTATTCGCATCCAGTGAACCCAAAGCGCCAGCTGCACCCGCAACCTCCATTTCGTGCTGCATCGAGTGACCTGCGAGCGTCGCGTGATTCGTCTCAAGGTTGAGCTTAAAGTGCGGCAACAGATCGTATTCACGCAGGAAGTTCAAGCACGCGGCAGCATCGCTGTCGTATTGATGCTTCGTCGGCTCCTTCGGCTTCGGTTCGATGTAAAACTGGCCCTTGAAGCCAATCTGCTTTGCATAATCGACCGCCATGTGCAGGAACTTCGCCAGGTGCTCTAGTTCGCGCTTCATGTCTGTATTCCACAACGTGGCATACCCCTCTCGACCACCCCAGAAGGTGTAGCCTTCCCCACCTAATTCATGAGTCACTTCGAGCGCCTTTTTTACTTGTGCGGCCGAATAAGCAAAGACTTCCACATTGGGCGATGTGGCCGCCCCATGCATAAAGCGCGGATGCACAAACAACTGGGCAGTGCCCCACAGCAACTTGATGCCGGTGCGCTGCTGTTGCTCCTTCAAAAGCGCGACGATGGTATCGAGGTTCTCGTTCGACTGCCGCAGTGTTTTTCCATGGGGAGCGACATCGCGATCATGAAAGGCGTAGAAGGGCATGCCCAGCTTCTCAGCAATCTCGAAGAACACAGGCACCCGTGCCTTGGCCAGATCAATGCCGCTCAAGCCTTTTTCCCAAGGGCGAATGGCGGTCGTATCACCGAACATATCAGCCCCCTGCCCACACATTGTATGCCAGTACACGATCGAGAAGCGCAGATGGTCCCGCATCGTTTTTCCGTCGATCACCTCATCAGCATTGTAGTGCTTGAAGGCCAGTGGATTTTTTGAAGCAGGGCCTTCGTAGGCAATGCGTTTGATTTCTGGAAAGTGTTCGTGACTCATGGTTCGGATGGGTTGGTTGATTGACGTGGGGAAGTTCAGTGACTGCGGTGCAAAACAAATATTCGCCTCCGCCAGCTTCCCAGTGATAAACTACCGTTCACGAAAGCGTGACGACAAAGCCTATGCCAAAAGCGCCACAATCCCAAAAACGGACTTCCCAAGAAGTGCCGGGCAGAAAACTATCGGCTGAGCGAGCCACCTGGCTGAGCAAGATTCATCCGAACGGCCATTTCCACACGCTGTTTGATCATCTTCCCGGCGTCTGTTTCTATTGTAAGGACAAGCGCGGGCGATTCATGATGGTGAGTCGAAGCTTCCTCCAGCATCATCGGTTGCAACACGAACAGGATATTCTAGGCCTCACAGACTTCGATGTCGCCCCCCACCAGATGGCCTCCGGCTATGTGCAAGACGACGCACGGTTGCTCTCTGGCGAATCGAACTTCATTGAACGCGTTGAGCTATGGTTCGACAAGCAAGGCATCCCCGATTGGTTTTTCGTCAGCAAACAACCACTGAAGGACGCGGCGGGCCGCATTTGCGGAACCGCTGGTGTAGTGCGACGGGCCGCCGAGCATGAGATGCAGCTCCCCATCATTCAAAGTGTGGCCAAAGCCGTCGAAATCATTCGCCGCGACTTTGCCGGTCCAATGGTGCTCAGCAACGTCGCCCGCGACTGCGGCTTGTCCGTGCGACATTTCCAACGTCGCTTTCAACACGCCTTTGGATTCAGTCCCCAGGAGTTCCTGATGAAGACACGCGTCATCGCAGCAATGAAGTTGATCGAAGAAACAAATCTCACCGCAGCAGAGATCTCCACGCGCTGCGGATTCGTCGATGGCAGCAGCTTTGCCGAACAGTTCGGTCAACGCGTTGGCGAAAGCCCTTCCGCTTATCGCCTGCATCGTCGTCGGTGATTCACTCCAGCTAAGGCTTCAAGTAGCCGAGCGATTCCAAAAACGCATCCACCTCCGCAATGGTCTTGTAGTAGTAGCGCGACGCTTCCGCGCGCGGTGCCCCCGTGCCACGGCCTGGATTGAAAAAGCCATGAGGCTGCCCCTCATACGCTTTCAGTTCGCAGCGGTTTCCGGCGGCCACCATCGCTTGTTGAAAAAGCTGCACTGTCGGAAACGGCACCGCCTCATCATTCATCCCGTGGAAGATGATGCTCGGCGGCAATCCGGCGCGAACGAAATGATAGGGCTCTATTTCCTGGGGCCTGTTGTCCATTCGAGCACTGATGTCTGCAAACTTCTCCGCAGGCATCAAATCAGCATGCCCCGCGACCGGCGACAAGATCACCGCCGGATTAAAGAGCAGCATGGCATTCGGCATGGAACTGACGTCAGTGTGCTCTCCGTCTTCAAAACCTGGCACTAGGGCTACTGCCGCCGCCAAATGCCCACCAGCGGAGCCACCACCTGCTACAATCCGCTCAGGATCGACACCGAGCCGCGCAGCATTCGCTCGCACCCAGCGAATCGCGGCCTTGGCATCAAGCAAACAGTCCTGAGGCAACGCCTTTTGTCTGCTCAACACCCGATAGTCGACCGAGATCGCCACCATCCCACGCTCAGCAAGATGCAGACACTGCGGCAGGAATTGCCCCGGTGTGCCGCCCTTCCATCCGCCGCCAAAAAAGAACACCACAGCAGCACTCCGGTCCCTCTCTGAATGGCCCTTCGGCTCAAAGATATAGGCATTCAATTTTACATCGCCCACCGTCCGATACACCTCCGTCCGAGAGCCGCTCATCTCTGGCGGATACTTCCAGCTCGTTGGCGGTTCCGGCTGATCTGCTGCCTGTAGAGAGCACGAAGAGAGCAGGAGAAAAGAGAAGATTCGGGAGTTAATCATGCCTTCATT
Source organism: uncultured Verrucomicrobiaceae bacterium (assembly GCA_964496625.1). Lineage (GTDB taxonomy): Bacteria > Verrucomicrobiota > Verrucomicrobiia > Verrucomicrobiales > Verrucomicrobiaceae > JACKQF01. The sequence goes on from CAZCAL010000090.1 coordinate 5,579, forward strand.
TAACGGGACAAATCCCTGGATTGATCATCCGATCATATCAAGCTCACTCCTGCCCCACCGGCCCAAAATCTGTGACGGCATTCCAGTTCGCGAATCCGGTGTGCGTGATTTGCTTCAACGGCTTCGCCAGCTTGGCGGTAACCGTTTGTTTCCCGACCTTGAGGGCAATAGTTTGCGCTTCGGGATCAAAGGTCACGGAAAGATCTAACACGCCATCGACATCGCCTTCACACTTTTCAGACTCGCCCTTTTGGGCGGAGGTGATGCCTTGGAGGATGCGGAGATTGCCCTGAACGAACTGGAGTCCGCATTTGATGAGTTGCTCGTCCTTCGCTCCGTCTCCGAGAACAAAGAAACCGTTGCCATAGTGCGGCGGATTCGGGAAACCGGGAGTGCGCTGCATCTTGAAGCTCCATGTTGTTTTGGTGGTGACTGGCGTGCCAAATTCATAAAGCGCTAGTGCAACACTGCGCTCATCTGCGGCGAGACGATAGCCGAGTTCGGACGACACAACTTTCCCACCAGTCACTTTAGCGAAGCGATACGAAAGATCTTCGCCCGTGATTTGTGCGCGTTTGGCCGGCCCCGCCTTACCCTTCCCTTGGTCGCCAAAATCAGTAATGCCAAGCCTCTCCTGAAACTCCTTGCGATACTCGCTATCATCCAGCAGCAACTCTTCAGGCAGGACCTCAATGGGCTCACCAAGTTTGGACACCAGAGCCGTTCCTTCCTCCCCATAGCTTGCGACACTGCCATCTTGCATCGCGAGGAAGAGGCGACCGTTCGCTGCGACAAGGCCATCGAAGACGGGCATTGCATCGATGGCATAGCTGGAAAGCAGCCTACCATCAGCAGTGGCTGCTGCTGCGAGACGCACCCCACGCTTGCCACTGTAAGCATCATCCGACCGCACCGCATCGCCATACGGACCCGCAGCAAAGAGCGTCTTGTCCACAAGGATCATGGCGCGGACGCTGAAAGGGATCTCATCAGACCATTTCACTGGCGTTGTGCGCATCGCCGTCCAGTCCGTCTTCAGATAGGTGCCAGCCTTGAAGTCTTTCATTGCCGGAGAGAAATCCGGCTCGGCTCCTGCACGTTTTTCAGACGCACTGAGCACATACTTTTCGCCTCGCGAGAACTGCGCGGAGTTCTGTCCCGCATAAAAATTGCGCCCATATCCATACACAGCATCCTCACCGACGACCAAGATGCGTCCCGCTGGCAACTTGTTACCACTCTGCCACCATCCACCGTAACCACTCTTCGTGTCTTCGCCATAGACCCAATAAGTGCGGTGCCACCAGTTGTCATCCAGATAGCCAGTCGGAGAATACAGATGCGGGGCGGGCGCACGCTGGGAAAGGCTTTCCTTGTCAAAGGTGCGGTGCCGCATAAAGACAAGGCCATCTTGACTGGAAAGGATGTCAGGAAGCGCGCCATCCATTTCAAAGGAAGAGGTGACCTCAGGCTCCTTGCCACTCTCCATATCATAGACACGTTCGTCGCCGAAGAACTCGCCAGTCCGAGCGTGGATCTTTACCATGCGGATGCCACCATCAAGGAAGGAGGACCTCCCCGCAGCAGCATAGACAATGCCGTTCTCAACCAGCACACTACCATGCACTGGCCACGCTGATTCCAGACGACCATACGAGACGACGCGGCGTTCGTCTGGCGCGGCGCGAGTGCGCCAACTCAGTGATCCGTCGCTCGCCAGCAGACAATAGACACAGCCATCACCGCTGCCAAAATAGACGAAGCCTCCGTCAATGGTCGGAGGTGAGTCGATGGTGCCGCCAGCGCTGTATTGCCAGCGCGGTTCGCCGCTGATGGCATCGAGCGCGTGCACCGCATTGCGATCCTTCTGCGCGACGAGAACCAAGCCGCTGCCGACGGTGAGACTGGTCAGTTCTCCACCAATCTTTGTCTTCCACGTTTGCTTCAGATCCGTGCCTACTGTTGTGCTCGCCCTCCCGCTGCGCGAGACATCATGTCGGTACGTCGGCCAAGCCTCGGAGTCTTTAACTTGCTGGACCGTCGCAAGATACGCAGGGCCCTGCTCGATGGGGTCAGCCTTATCGGCAGCCGGTTTCATCACCGCCGTGGGACCAGGGGTCATCGCGGTGAAACCATTCAGCTTACCTTTGATGTAACAGGCACACGCATGAGGCGTGGAATACAGCATGCCGTTGGCGGGGAGGATTCCATACAGGCAGGCACCGCGAATCCAGTGGTTCTCATCGCAACTCTGCGAGGTCGGATTTACATACTCGACACCAGAACGCGATAGCAGCACAAAATCACCGGTGGCCTTCGCCTTGTAACAGCGGTGATGGCCGATCCCCTTGAAGGGAGGCAGATCAAACTCCTTCTTCACTTCACCCGTGAGCAAATCACGCCCCATGAACGTCCCCGGCGATCTGGCAGAAGCGATGTTCATCGACCACACGAGGTCCTGCATCAGCATCACACTCACTGGGCTGCGATAGTCATTGTCCACCCACGGGGCATCCCACAGCACTTTACCATCTTTCATCGACAACGTCGTTAGCTTTCGGTTCCAGGCGTAAAATACGGCGTCTT
>CAZCAL010000090.1:8174-9504 GCA_964496625.1 uncultured Verrucomicrobiaceae bacterium
CGGACTTCCACTTCTCTGCACCCGTTTTTAGCTCCAGACAGACAAGGCTATAGCCATCGTGATACACCACGTTGTCACCAATCGCAGACAGGGTCAGCACACTGATTTGAGGTCCAGGATGTCTCCACAAAACCTTCCCTGTCTCCGCTTCGACGGCGATGACACTCTGCGGAGCGGTGTGATCCAGCACCACACGATTCCGTCCGTCATAGCTGAAGTGCCGACGCTTTTCTGTCTCTTCCTCGATAGCCTTCATATCTGGCGGCGCGGGATTGCAGACAACAAGAAGAATCCCTTGAGTGGAGATCACCTCTTCTGCCGCAGCGGTCTCCTCATACACACGCAATGGCTCCCCAGTCGCTGCATCGAACTGAATCAGCGGGCCATTGATATCAAGCGGTGCGTACACGCGATCCCCCAGCGCGATCAACTTGCGCGGCATCTGCGCGGGACCGCTTTTCCATGGCCAAAATCGCGTCAGCCACTGCTTCATTGGTTTCTTCCAGAGCACAACACCATTGTAGGCATCACGTGCCGTTAGTTGCCAATCTGACGCAAGTTGCACGGATGCACGAGACCCTTCGTCCATGATATAGAACACACGACCGTTCGCTGAGACCATCGCATTCAGGCTCGCCATGCTCTCGTGAGCAAGTGACCACAATGGCGTGCCCGACCACTGGAAGCGCCGAGGCAATCCGCAGGTCTTGTCTTCACCCACAGGATTGTTTGCCGCATCATACTGGTAGTGAGTCCACTCCCCTGTCTTCGGCGCATGAGGTTTCGCTTCACCCACCCATGCCCCATCCTTTTTCCGCAGCACCGTTCCGCCAGGAGCCAAAACACGCATCGCTTCCTCCGTTGAAACCGATGACGTTTGATCCAACAGGAGCAGGTTCACCAGATTCTCTGCATACGGCAGATCATTGCGATTCCAAAGTTCTGCCGACAACCGCGCTGCAGCCCAATGTTTGCGAAACGTTTCGCGTTCCCTCATCACATTACCGCTGTCTGCATCCATTGCATGAACGATCAATGACTCACGCGCCGCCGCGATAGCCGCCGCTAGCGAACCATCACCTGCACCGACTTGAACCACCAAGCCGCCTGTTGTGTGACTTTGTTCAAGCACCTGCCGAGCCTCATCAGCAGCGGATTGAGCAGAAATCGGAGCCACGACTCCGAGGATGAATAACGGAAGGAGAATCTTCATGCGGTGGCGGGGTCAAGGAATACTAACCGTGTGAGAACGACCCAAATCCGCAAAACTGACCTCAAAGTTTGCCAAACTGAACAAACGCGATCATCCGCGTGCATAGGACAAATGGCC
>CAZCAL010000090.1:9514-13328 GCA_964496625.1 uncultured Verrucomicrobiaceae bacterium
CGCCCCCCTGACCGTGATCGATTTGCACCGCGCCCTGGCTCGATATCGCACGAATCACGATGTCATTCCTTCCCTGACGCCACACAGCGTTCGGCACTTGATGATCCAACCGCAAAAGCTTTTGCTTGGGATTGATCTTGTAGTCCCCCTTCCCCCCTGAAGCAGGTTGCTTCGCGGGAGAAAAGATCTGCGCGTCCTTCCATTCGGCATCCACTGCGGTGACCGTCAGTGCCACACCATTCATCCGAATCTCAAATTCATCCTCCGGCCTCGCACCAAACAAAACACAGCGGAGCATCAACCTCACCTCATCGACCGGCGCATCGCTGATGTGCAGCGTAAACTTCGCCGATTCAGCCTTCAATATCACCGGAAGCGGTGCGGTATCGTTCCGATTGAAGAAACCATCGGCCCACGGGTAACCGCCGCGTCTCTCCACCGCGAAGACTTTGTCTTTCCGCAACATCGTGGCCGGATCACCGATCTCGTGGAAGGCGACTTGATGCGTGAGAGGAGCGATCTCACCACCCACACTCTCCGCAACTTCCGGCGTGGCCATTGCCCAGTTAAAAGTGACCACGCTGTTGGCACCACGTTGCCAGTGATTTGCAAACACGCCTCGCAGCACCTCGATTGGTGCATAGCGATAGCCATCCGTCGCATGATGATCATCAAAGCAGGGTTGTAACTGAACCTCATCTCCGACGACAGCACGCAACCCTTCGACATCGACATCCATCGTGCGCGATCCAAGTGTCAGCACATCGACGAGCCTTTGCTCTGCCCACACCTGGACATCAAACCCATCTGCATGACATCCCGCGACGGTCTGTGGCACTCGTGCTGCCAGCAGGAAGGGTCGGCCGCGCTGCTGGGCGACATCTAGCAGCATCGTCCGCACCATTCGCATGAACTTGGTAACATGTTCCCGCATCTCCCACTGCCGCCCCACAGGAAGGCAGGGCACATGACGAGCGAAGTCGATCTGTATGCCATCGAGATCAAAGCGCATCGCGATCTCGCGCAGCACTGCCACCTTGTGCGCCCGCAAACCCTCTGCCGCAAGATTCCACATACCATGCGGCCACCACGACACCGGCAGCACCCAGTCAGGATGCTCAGTCTTCAGAGGACTCGGCACCTTCGCGTGCCCACCTTCGGGAAGAATGTCCACCTCGCTGATGCGGTGATTCCAAAACGTTTCCAGCCGACGCCTGCGAGACTCGTTGATGAGTTCCTTCCGCCAGTCCACACCTTCCTCGTGCCAGCGCTTCACCAGTGGATGCACCTCGGGTTGGAAGACCTTGCTCGGATACACACTACCTACGGCGTTGCCGCCGATGTCCCACCAAATGGCATCGATCTGACTGCCCGGTTCATCGGCATACCCAAACACGACATTGCGAAATGGCTCAAACTTTGCACCGCCCTCTGGATGCATCTTCAAATAGTTCAGCAGCACCCAAAACACGTCATGCTGCATCACGATGCGACGATGTCGTGCCTTCACCAGTGCGCGGTGACTTTCAGGAAGTGCGATGGGCACCGAAGCAGCGGACAATCGAGAGGCGCACAGCATTGCTGCTCCCGAGGTTGTCAAAAAATGGCGACGTCTCATACAGGATAGCAGCATGAGTCATCCCCGCTAAAGCAGCCCACCTTGCCAGCTAGTGTTTCACTTCCACATGCCACTCTGCATTTTGGATTGCCGTCAAGCGTTGCACCTCGTCAGGTCGATCCTTTGCCAAATTGTGTTTTTCCAGCGGATCAGACTTCAGATCATACAACTCAATTTCCTCAGGTGCAGACGTGTAGGCCTTGTCAGGACGCACCGCCCCTGGGAGGAGAAGCTTTGACCAACCATCGATCACCACCTGAGTGACGAGGCTTTTTTCAGGGTGGCTCAGGTCAGCGATGTCGTGGGTATAGGCTTCGACGAAGATCGACTTTCGCGCGGTCATAGCGGCACGATCCAGAAGGTCAAGCCCGGGTAGATCCGCAGGGCCTTTCGCCCCAGTGATCTTCAACACGGTGGGCACAAAATCGATAATTGAGGCTAGCGTTTCGTCATCCCGCAGGGGAGCTACCTTTCCCGTCCAGCGAACGAACATCGGTGTGCGGACGCCCATTTCATAAGGGGAGAGCTTGGCGCGATTCCCCTGCTCTGCATCCCAGCCGTTGTCGGCCAGGTAAATGATGACCGTGTTTTCGGCGAGATGTTTTTCAGTCAGAAAGTCATCCAGTTCACCGCAGGTATGGTCGAACCACTCGCACATTGCATAGTATTTTTCGGCCTTCGCACTCAGACCCTTGCCCTGATATTTTGCCAGATATTCCTCCGGTGGATTGTGTGGCTGATGCGGCATCATCGGTGCATACCAGACAAAGAATGGCTTCTCCTTGGATTGCGCGTCGGCCATGAAATCAAACATCGGCTTCATGGTTTTGCGTCCGATGTCCAGGCCGTCGCCTCCGTGCCGCCCTTCCTTGTTCGTCATGCCGGAAGTGAATCCAACCTCTTGCGCAGTGACGTTCCACAGCTTGCCAGTTTGGTAGGTCAGGTATCCTGCCTCCGAGAGAGCTTTTGGCAGAATGACCGAATTGCTGAGCAACCGATGGGACAGCGGCGAACGGTCAGCCTTCCCCTGGGCGTGAACTTCCGCCACGGCCGTCTGGCTCAGGTCATTGCCAGTGATCCCGTGCGCATGGGGTAGCTTTCCGGTCAGCAGGCAAGCCAGCGCCGGCGAACAAACGGGCATCACATAACCGCGAGTGTAGAGCAAACTTTGCGAGGCCAATCGGTCAAGATTGGGCGTCTGCACAACCTTGTGCCCCATGAACACGTAGTCGGTGAAGCCTTGATCATCCGAGAGAATCGGGATGACATTCGGACGCTGTTCAGCAGCTGAAACGGATAGGACAGAGAGGCCAAGGGCCAAAGCGATTACAAACTTCATTGTCTGAAAACACAGCCTGAAGGGCCGATATTTCAGTTCATCCGCCAATCGGACCACCAGCAAAGAGAAAGAGTGGACTGGATGAAGTCGCGCCGCCCACCGACTGTTCGCGAAACGTGAGCATTAGCTCAGCGTCACAATGCAAACCCGAGAGTTGGCAACTGAGCGCAAGACGAGAACGTCTCATTCTCCAACACACCACAAATACTCCTGACGCGTGGGGTTCGTCTTCGCTGAGCGGAGATAGATGCGGTTGTCGCAGATGGCGGGCGTGCTGAAGCATTCGTCGCCGAGTTGGTTTTGGCCAAGGAGGGTGAATTTCTCCGGCGTGGCCTCGAAGACGGAAGTGATGCCGCCTTTGCTGGTGACGTAGATGCGCGAGCCAGCCATGACGGGCGATCCATAGAATTCGCGGTCCACTTTTTCATTCCACAGTTCCTCGCCAGTCGCGGATTTCCAACAGACCGCACGACCTGCATCGCCGACGGCAAAGACGTGGCCGTTTTTTACGAGCATGGAGGGCACGTAGGTTTTCGTTACATTTTCCCAGGCGATCTTGCCAGATCCATCGGCTTCAAGTGCCATGGTGTGACTCTTCGGATAACCACCACCGAGGAAGACTCGGCTGCCATCGGTCACGGCGGTAACGACGGTCTCCTCTGTGCTGCCATCGATGCTCCAGAACTTCGTGCCGGTGAGAGGGTTAAAGCTTTCTACCTTGTTGCAACCAGCAAGCACGGCCTGCACTTTACCCGCAGCCATCACGATGCCCGGCGAGGCGTAGTTTGCCACCGGTGGGCGATCCTGCTGCCATACGATATCACACGTCATTTTGTTGAGCCCGCTCATCTTGCCAC
>CAZCAL010000091.1:0-13317 GCA_964496625.1 uncultured Verrucomicrobiaceae bacterium
GGAAGTCCTGACGCCAGAGAACCTTGCCGGACTCAGGTGAGACGCCTGCGATGCTTTTGCCAGTGAGTTGAACCAACTGGCGGACTCCATTGATTGTTGCTGGCACGATCGACGCATACTGCGCGACATCATCCCAGCCCTCGGTCTGCCAGGCCTTCTTGCCGGACGCTTTATCAAAAGCCGCCATCGTGCCTGCGGCACCACCAGGGGTGCAGATGACGAGATTGCCTTCAACGATGGGGCTTTCAGTGTATCCCCAGTTTTGCAGCTTCCCGCCAAGGTCTTCCACAAGGCGGGTGCTCCAGAGCACCTTTCCGTCCGCAGCGCTCAGGCAGTTCAGTGTGCCTTTGCCGCTGATGGCATAGACCTTGTCTCCATCGACGGTGGGTGTGCCACGCGGACCATCGCCCCACTTGTTTTGCAAAAGTGGACCCGCCTCTGCGGCCCATTTTTCTTTGCCTGTCGCAGCATCGACAGCGATGACATACTCAATGGCATCGCGTGCCCCCTGCGTGTAAAGCGTACCACCAACAACGGCGAAGCCCGAGTAGCCGAGGCCGACATCTTCATTCAACCAGAGGCGTTTGGGACCGCCAGCGGGCCATTTTTTCAGCAGACCCGTCTCTTTCGAAATATCATCCCGATTCGGTCCGCGCCACTGTGGCCAGTCGTCGGCATGAAGGTTTAGGCTAAGGAGCAGCGATGTGGCGGCGAGTGTGGTGGCTAGTTTCATGTTGGATTGTGGAGGGGTTATACGATTCAAAACATCATTTCTTCGGCGGATTAAGCTCTGCCATCGGAAGATCGGCAAAACGTCTCCAAGCTGCGGTGCACTGTTCAGCCCCAGCCACGCCGTCATGCACCCACAGACCGTAGCGGAGCCGCAGGGGCTTTTCAGCAGAAACTTCGATGCTACTTTCAAGGTTCAAGCAGGCGCACATCCAGCCGTCGTCACGGACATGAAAGGGTGTAGGGTTCTGGGGGTTTCCGGGGTGATTTAGCAAGGTGATCCCCGAGAAGCCGTCCGCCTCATTCGTGATGCGACCACTGTAATCGCACCACTCCGATGGTTTGCGGAAGACTCCTGCTTCATTCACATCCCCTGCGCTGTTCAGGATGCGACCACCGCCATCAATGACGCCGATGCTCTTCGCCATCCGAACTCCGACGAGACCAAACGGGGTCGGACCGAAGGTGGAGGTCATACCTTTGGGTGCGGTGTATTCCAGATCAATGATCATGAACCAACTGGCGGCCCCTTTCAGAGGGATGACCTCTGTGCGGCGGACTTCGATCAATTGCACCGCTTCATCTGCATCGGCAATCCAATGGTTCACCATGCGCATGGATGCGGATTCATCCGAGTCGGTATAGCCTTCGCGAGAGATCTCCACATTCACAATGCGGCCTGACTTAGCCCCACGATCCGCCCAAAAGCTGATGCCATTCACATCGTTGTGGGAGATCCAGACTCCGTTGTGATGGCTGTGGCCCTGAGGATCATGGGGATGCCCCATCCGCGTGAGACTAACATCCCTCGTGGCACGAATCGGATACCAAAAGACGCGACGGTCTGCCGGGTCAAAGTGGCAAGCGGTGAGCTCTCGCCCGTTGAGCTGGAATGAGGTCACATGGTGCGGTAGCGGCACTGCTTGCATCGCAGGCACTGGCTTCGCAGAAGCTAGCGGGGTCTGACCGCGGGCAAGGAACCATGGAGAAAGTAGAGCCAGAGGAAGAAGAACCAGTCGCATGCAGAGAGTAGTACGTCGCTCCCTCAGTGGGGCTATCGTCTGTGACGAATCGGCCGTGCGTTCGCCTTGGGAACCGTCGGGCTGACAAAAATTGAATATTCTCGGCAGCACATCGTCAGAACCCTTTGGAACTTCACTCTCACTGCTATGATCACATCTGTTTTTACTCTTCGTCGCCTGGGTCTCATCGCTGGCTTGGGCGTGGTGTTTACGCTGTCATCCTGTGTCAGTCCTTACTATGGCGGGCCGAACCAGAGGGTGGGAGGTGTGCTGGGGGCCGCGACGGGCGCTCTGGCTGGCGCGGTGATCGGCAATCAGAGTGATCGCCCTCTAGAAGGTGCTGCCATCGGCGGTGTGGTCGGGGCCTTGGCTGGATCGGCACTCGGTGGCGTGCAGGATGAAGTGGTGTATGGGCGCAGCTATCCGCAGAGCTACGGATACAGCCCCGCACCAGTTTATTACGGTGGCCCGTCCTATTCGTATTACTCTCCGGCACCCGTGATTGTCCAGCGCAGCTACATTAGCAGCGGTTATGGTTACGGATGGGGCGGCGGCAGTTGCTACCGCCCTAGCCCCTGCGCGCCGGTGTATCGGCATAGCTATCACTGCCGTTGAGCCAGTGCGCCTAGATCTTCGGCTCCCAGCCTTCGCGGTAAGTGCGGGACCACAGCTTCTCGGCCGCTGGGTTGTCATGCACTTTACCGGTTTTTGGATCGCAATGAATCATGGAACCTGTGCGATAGGCGAGATTGCCGAGGTGGCAGAGCATCGTGCTCTTTTGACCTTCGACGATGGGTGAGTTGAGCTCTGCCTCGCCGCGAATAGCATCAATGAAATTGCCCATGTGCGCTGGATCGCCGCCGCCGGGGCCTTTGACTTCGCTGAGCTTGGCTCCTTTGGGATCAAAGAGGGTGTAAGAATCGCGGGCGATGGCCATGGTGCCGTTATCGCCATAAAACATGACCTCGGCCAAGGGCTTTTCTGCGGCACGGGGGTGGCAGCTGCTGCACTCCCAGGAGAAACCGACATCACCGCAATCATAAACGGCGCTACCAGTGTCAGGTGTCTCTTGGGCGTCTTTATGCCAATAGCGACCGCCGTTGTAGGTGATGCGTTGCGGATATTCCACCTTCAGGCCCCAGCGCAAAATGTCGAGGCTGTGGATGCCATTGTTGCCGAGTTCGCCATTGCCCCAGTGCCAGAGCCAGTGCCAGTCGTAGTGGACGAAGGGCTTGATGTCGCGCCCTGCTTCATCTGGCACGGGACCCTTCCAAAGTTCCATATTGATTTCAGGGTCCGCAGCGAGGGCACCTTCACCCACTGCCTTGCGGGTGTTGTAGTAAAAGGCGCGGCCATAGTGAACTGGGCCGATGGCACCGCCGTGCAGTGCCTCAATGGCGGGCTTCATCCAGGTGCGGCGTTGATTGCCCATCTGCACGAGCCGACCGTATTTCTCTGCGGCGGCTACGATCATCTCTGCCTCATGCGGATTCTGGCTACCTGGTTTTTCGACATAGACGTGCTTTCCGGCGGCCATGCAGAGGATCGCTGCGGGTGTGTGCCAAAAGTTTGGGGTGGCGATGAAGACAGCGTCCAACTCTTTGTCATCAAGGAAGGAGCGAAAGTCCGTCACGCCTTGGCAAGATACGGCCTGCTTGTCTGCCACCACTGCGAGTCCTCGTTCGAGACGCTTGGGATCCACCTCTGCCAAGTACTTGATCTCGACGTTCGGTAAGGTGAGCAGAGCTTGCACATGGGCCATGCCGCGACCTAGCGCAATGACGGCGACTTTAACCTTTTTGGCTGCGGTATCTGCAGCACGCAGACGATGGGTCGCGGAGATGGCGGCACCTGCGCCGAGGACGGTGGATTGGTGGAGAAAAGAGCGTCGATTCATGGCGTGGGAGAAGTCGCTCCCAGCGCCAAGAGTCTTGCGAAGTTAAGCGGGTATCACAAGGCGACCCCGCCGTCTTTGGCCTGCACCCAGCGAACTGCATAATGAGTGAGGTCTGGGGTCGTGCCGAGGTTGAGCTTGTTGCGGATGCGGGCGCGATGCACATCGACAGTTTTCGAGCTCAGACCCAGCATTGCGCCAATCTCCTTGGCGGTGTGTCCCCGTCCGACGAGTTCGAAGACCTCGAATTCGCGATCACTCAGTGTTTGCAGGCCTCCATCACGATCTGGGCTGGGTGGGGTGGGGGAATTCAGGAGGCTCAGCAGCCGCTGAGCGAGTTCTTGTCCCGCGTAAAGGCGACCACTGGCAACCGTGCGCACAGCGTCCACGAGATGATCTGGGCCCTCACTCTTCATGACGTAGCCTTTCGCTCCTGCGCGGATGCAACGCTCCGCATAGAGACCTTCTTCGTGCATGGAGAGGATCAAAACGGAGATGTCTGGATGCTCGGCCACCAGGGTGCGGGTGAGGTCGATACCGCTTTTGTCAGGGAGGGTGAGGTCGGAGACGACGACGTCCGGCTTCAATGCGCGCACGGCATCAATGCCTGCACTGGCCGTGTCTGCTTCCCCAATGACTTTGATGTCGCCAGCAGACTCCAGGGTCATCGCCACCCCCTGCCTTAAAAAAGGATGGTCATCGATGAGCAAAACTCGGATGATCTTTTCTGGTGTCGGCGAATCGCTCATGCAGGGGAAAAAGGTACGCGACAAATGACGGCAGTGCCACCTTCTTTCTTCCTTACGATTTTCAAACTTCCGTGGACCGTACTGGCTCTGTAACGCATGAATCGTAACCCGCGGCCAGAGTCGTCCTTTTGAATGCCGGCTAGGCCCACACCATCGTCGCCAATGGTCAGCACCACATCAGGGCCGTCCTTCCGCAGGGTAACTTCAACGCGCGTGGCTGATGCGTGACGAACGACGTTATTCAGCGCCTCCTGGGCAATGTGATAAAGTTGGGAAGCGACATCGGGATGCAGGTCCTCAAAGACCTCTGCGGCGTGCATGCGACATTGGGTCTGGCAGAGGTCCTCGATGTTCCTCACCAGACGACGGATAGACCGCACCACATCATCGCCATCTTGCATGACAGGACTGAGTCCGTGAGCGATCTGACGGGCGTCGTCCAGTGCTGCGGCTGCCAACTGTGAAATGCGTTTGACCGCAGGTCCAAGCTCGTGTCCAGCACTCGTCAGCTGATTGCTGACGTTGGCCAATGAAAAGTGGATGGCGCTGATTTGCTGGCAGAGGCTGTCGTGAAGATCCAGGGAAATGCGTCGGCGTTCATCAGTGGCGACGCTCAACAACTCGCTTTCAAGACGCCTGCGGCGGGAGATATCGCGAATGAAAGCAGTGCATTGTCCCAAGGCTGGAATATCGCCCAGTGCGACCTCGACAGGGCAGGCGGTGCCATCGCTTTTGAGGATGTAAGATTCTGTCATGTCTTGGTTGTCTGCGTTCGCTGGCGCTGTCCGATGCCTGGAGTAAAAATCATCAAAGTCTTCCGAACAAGAGCCAGGGAGGAGATCTCGCAGTGGTCTACCCAGGAGTTCCTTGCTTTCTCTACCGAAGAGCTTGGTAGAGGAGTTGCTGGCAGACAGAATCGTGCCGTCGGCATCGAGTTGGAGCAATGCATCGGGCGAACTGTCGTGGATCGCTTGGAGCAGCTTCAGACTCTCTTGAAGTTGCAGCGTCCGTTGCTCCACCCTCTGCTCCAATCTTGTGGCGAGGGAGCGGAGATTCTTTTCGGCCTCTCGCTGAGCGGTCACATCGACCGTTAGCGAATACCAACCATTGACCCGGCCGTCATCGGAGATGCTCGGAACATACTCTACATGCACATCTCTGCTTGGCCCCAAACGGTAAGGGAAATGGCTCTCGAATGTCACGGCTTTTCCGTTCATGACGCGGTCGATAAATGGTTGCGCCTTTCCGTGGACCTTATCCCCCACAACGTCTGCAAAAGTGCGCCCCAGAATCGATTCCGCTGCTAGGCCAAACCATGACTCATAGGCACCGTTGCAATAGACGTAGCGTTGTTCGATGTCGAAACACGCTACAAGCGCAGGGATAAACTCCACAGCCGCCTCCGGCTCCACAATGACCTGTCCTTTTGTTGGAGAACGCCGTGTTCGACGGCTGGCGGGGTTTGATCCGGAAGATTTCACAGGCTGGAGTTCGGTACGTTGAAGGGATATAGACTTTGCGGAAGCGAATGAACGGCAGTTTGCCAATCATCGCATTAAGCCATGAGCTTACTGGGGGCTGCCCGTTGGATCAGTGAGTCCATCGGCTTACAGCGTTAAGCCAATGGATTCACGGATGACGTCGTCCTCGCTTAATCCATTGAAGGCTCGGGCTCATAGCCGGCGAAAGCTGCGGCGTCATACACTGGGGTCACTATGAGAAAACATGTGATCACTGAAATCGCATCGGCCAAGGAGGTCGGTATCAAAACGTCCATCACCGCTTGGTTTTTCTCCGTGCTACTGATGCCGGCAATCGTGAGTGCCCAGTTGGTCCCTGGACAGAACGGTGACTGGAACGCGAATGCCAATGGAAACTGGTCCACGGGGCCATGGACGGCACTTGCTGTAGGGACTGACTATCCGAGCGGAGTAGGTGCGCGTGGGCTGGTGATCCAAAACATTACGGCAACTCGGACCATTACGTTGGATGTTCCAGTGACGCTTGGCACTCTCATGCTCGGGGATACGAACAACACAAGTGCCTTCATTTTGAGTGGCGGGACGCTTACGTTTGATAATGGTGGTGCCGCGAATGCAGACAATGGCGGAGTCATCGGGGCCTTCCTAAACCATAACTCCGCCACGGCCGGAATGAGTCCGAGCAGTAGCGATCGCATTGAATCCTCCGCGGTGCTCAATGATTTGCTGACCATCAACGCTGACCGCAATCTTGAATTCCGCGGTGCCTGGGATGGGGGTGGCAACGACATCGTCTTCGAAAATACCGGGCGCATCTATTGGAACAATAATACTGGCAGCGGTGTGCTGAGCAACGTCGGCACACTGACGATCAACGAAGGCGAGGCCCGCTTTGACGGGCTGGCAGGGAGCTCGGGCAATCTGGTCGGCGCAGCAGACATTGTGGTTGGTAATGGCATCTTGGGCTTCGGCACCAGAGCCTTTGCTCGACTCTTTTTAGTCAACACCGAGGCCACTCAAACCGCGAACATTTCTCTGAACGGAGGTTGGTTTGTGAATGATCTCGGTAACAATGATCAAACCTTCACAGGCAATTTGACCGTCACGGGCACTGCGGACACCAACATCATCGATCTAAATGATCCTGGAAGTCAGGAGCAACATCTATTCACCGGGGTGATCGGGGGAACGGGAGGTTTTAGCAAGATCAACACCGGGGCGATGATCCTGATCAACAACAATACCTTTCAAGGCAATATGTATGTTCAGCGCGGACGAGGAACAAACCTCGGTAGCGTTCATCTCTCAGGGGTTGATGGGGCAGTCTCAGCTGCAGCGGGTGTGTATGTGAGCAGAGATGGCAGCGTCTATCTGGACAACAGCATCGACGTGAATTCGAATCGGATAGGTGACTCCACAGATCTAATCTTGCGTGGTGCTGGCCGAATGCGATTCATTGGCAATGGCGCGGCAGCTGTTTCGGAGTCGATGGGAGACTATCTGGTCGATACGGGCTCGGGCAGGGTGAACTTTGACTTGGACGATACGACGCCGCAGAATCTGACGCTGACGTTTGCGTCCTTCAATCGGCACGTCGGTGCAGTGGCCCAGTTTCAGGTGTTGGATAACACGCCAGGAGCGTTTGGAACTACGGCGCAACTTCACTTCACGGATGCCGGCGCGAGTGCGACGCAATTCGGCGGTGGTGGGGCGAATGGGAGCACGAACATGAATCTTGTCGTGGGTGCCTTTGGCGGGGTGAATGATGTGTCAAACCACTTCATGACGTTTGATTCCGCTGCGCCGACATTGCTGCGACCGCTCGATTTTTCGACGGAGTATTTATTGAGCCAAAACCTGGTGGATGGGGGCGTGAAGCATACGCTGAACCAGGCGACATTGGGTGGGGTGGATCAAAACGTCATGATCAACTACAACACCGTCCGCGCGATAGATCCTGACCCTCAAATTGACTGGTATGCGCCCAACCCTATCCGGGTAACGGAGAACGTCGGGATGAATTCGCTAAGATTTGGAACCAATACACCCACCGCTGGCACGAATACCAATGAACTGGGGTCCACGCTCTCGCTTACTGCGGGTGTACATCTCTATCTGGGCGATTCACTGGCGGCTACCAATGGCATCGGCGTTGATACTGATGGCAGTGGGATGATCCTCTTTGGCCGGGATGTGGATGGCACAAATCCAGGTAGCAACCAGTTCATTACTGGCGGGTTCCTGGACTTTGGTTCTCGCGAAGCGATCCTGGTGAACGAGAGTGGCAATAGCGCGTTCATCCGTTCGAATATCAGTGGCACAGGAGGCCTCACAAAGGCAGGTGCCAACACGATCTATTTGGACAACACCAATAGCTACTCCGGCACCACGACGGTGGCAGAGGGCGTGCTAGATGTTCGTGACCAAGGGGGGCTGGGAACTTCGGACCTTGTGCAGATCGAAGGCAGTGGTGCCCTTTACCTCGAGTTTGGTACGGTGTTGCCAAGCACCGTGGATTTGCGCGTGGGTGTTTTGAGTTCAAGCCACAACGTCCTCCGCAGCAACGGTGGTAACAACACCTTCAATGGGGACATCATCGTCGATAATGTCGATAACCTGGGTAACCTGATTTACACGCCCTATATCAATGTTGGGACAGGAGATACGCTCAACCTGAATGGCACAATCTATGGAGCGCTGGCCAGCAATCCTCTCTCTCAAGACACCACGCTAAACGATGCACGGATCATTTCGACGAACAGCAGCAGTGCTGGCATCATCAATATAAACGGAACCTTTCAGGACAATATCTTGGGCGCTGGAACAGGCATCATCGGGGCCACTGAAAATGAGCTTCTCCGCTTTCAAATCGGTGGGAACGACCAGTTGATCGTCAATGTTCGCAATCAATGGAATGCGGCCGGGAACATCCTGCTAGAGCGCGGGTATTTGCGCTATGAGGGCGATGGCAACTTTTGGACAGATGACGCCGCCAGTGCCATCGTCCCAACCAATAGTCAAAGCGGGATGCGCCTCAGCGGCAGTATTTCAAGCAATGCCGGTAACATCAACCTGGTGCTGACGAAGGACGGCCAAAAGCTGAATATTGATCGAATCGACATCGGCGGGAACGGTAGCAGTGACAACTACAACGACCTCGGCAACATCACGCTGGCTGGCACCAACACGTCAGGGACAGTGACTTTTGGGAATGGTGTAGAACGTATCGTCTATGGTTCATCGGACGCTGCACGCGCCCATAACCGAGATCTGAGTGTGTATGCTGCTGGTGGGGGCACTGTGAATCTTGATTTTCGGTTGGACGACACCGATACCGATGTTCACACGTCATTCACCAAGATCGGCCGGGGGGTTGTAAACTACAATAGTGCTGGCACTCTGGCCGCGCCCATAGCGACCAATGGCGATGTGGAACAGCTTAATCTCTCTGGAGGATTGCTGAGGCTCACCAACTATGGTGGTGCAACTGGCACTCGCTTTGACAATGGTGCCATGGTCGTCTTCGCCGGTGGTGGGATCGAGATGGATGGGCTGGGATCGGTGGCCAATGAGACTGCCAATTACACCGGTGCGGCGGTTGGCGTGCATGCGACATTCACCTTCCCGACGGCAGAAACGATCGTAAACCCAGGTGGCACCGATGTGATCGTGACGTCCGATGTGGGTCGCACGACGACGATGAACATTGGGTCTGCGGCGATCCCGCTGACCCGTGCCATTGGCGGCACGCTCCACTTTGTTGAGAATGCCAATGGCGGCGCTTCTGTGATCACCTTGAGTGGCAACAACCAGCCGACCTCGGACCTCCCCATCGCCTGGGCCACGTACGGTGACAGCTACACATTCAACGCCGCGCAGGCCTCATACAGCCTCAATGCGCTGGACTTTGCGATGATCACTGGGGTGAATAACGATGTGGCTGCATTTGCAGGTGTAACTCGGGAAGATACGGACGATGTGTCGCTGTGGGTGAATGGCAATGATGTCAGTGAAGGCGTCGCGGGCTTTAGCGGCACGACTGCGGTAGGCGCAAACGTGAACACGCTGCACTTTGATCAGGATGGAGCCTCTACTCTGACATTGGATGCAGGTGGGCTTGTGGTGAACAGCGGCGGGGTCATGGTGAATTCACTGGTGGCGACGGCGGGATCGATCAAGACCATCAGTGGTGGGCCCCTCAGTGCGGGAGTTGGCAATGACCTCATCGTTCACCACTACGGCGCTGATCTGTTGGTGATAGAGTCTGAGTTGGTAGACAACGGTGGCACGGCTTTGGTTAAAACTGGAACGGGTGCCATGGTGCTAAACGGAGCCAACAGCTACTCGGGCGGTACGTTCTTCAATGGAGGTTCGGTATCAATCTCTGCGGATACGAATTTAGGTGCTGGTGACCTCTACTTCAATGGGGGTGCACTCCACACCACGGCAGACATGACGCTCGATCCTGCTCGGAGTATCACTCTTGGTGGCAATGGCGGCGAGCTGAGTGTTGCGGACGGAACGACACTAACCTATGGCGGGTTTATCAATGAAGAGCCCAATCTGATTGCGGGTTACGCGGCCAATCCAGCGGTTGGCCGGATTGACAAAACAGGCACGGGAACTCTGCTGTGGGTCAACGATGCAGACAACTCCTTTGCCGGTTTATTGGACATCAAAGAAGGGACATTGAGTTGGGCACCAACCACGGTGATCGCGAACAACACGGTGGTAAATCCCTTTGGCACTAACAATGCCTTCCTGGATGGGACCATCGTGCGCAGTGGGGCCACACTGGACATCAGTCCGGCTAGTATCTCGGGGACAACGAGTAATCTTGTTATCAATGAGTGGATGACCTTTGAAGCTGGCAGTACTCTCAACGTCGCTCAAAACGGTGATGACAACCGCGGCATTCTGTTTCGCGGCGTTCTCCAGTTTGACAGCAAGGGTTTGAGCGGCGGTGCGGGCGCAACGATCGTCGATGTGAATCGCAACTCCGTTCACTTTAACGATGACGGTGGTTTCTTGCTGGGTGATGGAAATATCCTCAAGATGGGCGGCGGCAATCTCTATCTCCGCGAACCAAGTCCAGACTGGACAGGACAAATGATCATCGCTGAAGGCGCAGTGTACTCCTATAGCGCCGGTCAGACTCTGGGTAGCGGTACGGCATCCATCCTCCTCGGGCATGACGGAACTGCGCTGGACGAGCCGACTAGTGGCACCAGTTTGGCCGCCCTCTACTTCCGGGATGAAGGCGGTTATCGCGACTCATCCTCCATCTCTCAGGACATCATCGTGCGAAATGAAAATGGGCTGGGCAATCAGACGAAGCGCTTGGGAGCGCTTTACCTTGCCCACGTCGATGAAGCGAACTTTGATGGAGACATCACTCTCCTGGACGATGTGGAGTTTTACTATCAAGACGATGCGCGCAATTCTGCGGGCACCTCGACTGCAGATGTGCGAAATGATACCCGCTCCAATGGTGCACCCACAAATTCGGAGACGGTGTTCATCAACTTCAATGGGAATATCTCAGGCACCCGAAATGTCACCATCAATGTGGCGGAAGGCGGCAATGGGAACATCGCCAATGGCAGCATCACCGCCCCGAACGATGATCTTGTGCTGCGACCCACTTTTGGTTTGAACGGAGACAATTCCGCCTGGACTGGAGTGCTGACATTGGGCGAAACTACCAGCGATATAGATACCAATCACATCGTGAGCTTTGGCAATGATTTGGCCATCGGTGCCCAGAATGATGTGGTGATGCGTAACAATGCGACTCTGCAAACCTCTGGGCACAATGTGATCATTGGCAGTCTGACGATGCCGAACAGTCCAACGACCGAGTCTTACATCGAGAATGCTAGCACGACGGCGGGCTCGATCACAATCACTCAATCCGTCGATGCTGTCACTGATCTGGTCATTCGGGATGGCGTTAATTTCTTTGCCTTACAGCCTGGAGAAGTGGATTCGGCGCTATCTTTCGTAAAGGCTGGCACTGCGATGCTGACCCTAACCAAAGAGAACAGTTTCTCGGGCACCACGACCCTGAACGGCGGCACCTTGCAACTAGCGTATGATGCGGATAATTCGATGCTCTCAGATACGGCCAGTCTGATATTGAATGATGGCATCCTGGATCTGGCTGGCACGGTGGCGCACGGCGAGACGGTGCTGGATACGACGATTAATGGGACAGTAGCGATCACGCGCAGCACTGGCTCTTCCACGATCAATCTCAACGCATTGACTCGGAACGCCGGTTCCCTGCGAATCTCTGAAGACAATGTCGCGACCACTGATACACTGAATGATGCGACCGGCATTCTAGGTGGTTGGGCGACCGTGGGAGGTAGTTGGGCCACGAATTCGACGAACGGTCCAGACGGCTTCATTGTAGGACTGACGACATTTTCGGACATTGATCGGCTTGGGGGCACGATTCCGAACGGTAGTCTGCTGAATGCGCGAATCATTGAGGCCGGAACGACAGGTCAAGTGACGCTGGCAGGCGCAGGCACCACCACCGTCAACACGCTGTTGCAAGGTGCCGACGGCGGTGTGGGAGTCGATGCAGCGGTGGTCAATATCGGCGCTGGCAACATCCTGCGCATCGCTTCGGGCGGGGTACTGCTGCCAGACGGAAGTTCGGCTTTGACGTTCACCGACACTGGGATGCTGACTGCAGGCGCGACCGATGACACGGCGGCTACTCTGTTTTTGCAAAATCAAAACACTGTCCAGCAATTGACCGTGGGAACCACTATCGCAGATAACGGCGCAGGGGTGGTGAACGTGCGCACCACTGGCCCTGGCACGACGGTCTATACGGGCGCAAATAGCTATACGGGCGACACCCTGATTGGTTCTGGCACGCTGGCGCTCGGTGATGGTGGGCTCACGGGCGAGTTGGGCAGCGGTGCGGTGACGATTGAGGGTTCTGGAACGCTTGCGTTCAATCGCTCTGACACTGCACTGAATGTGGCGAATCAAATCACTGGCAGTGGCGTCGTCACTCAGATTGGCAGCGGCAGCACAACGCTGAGCGGATCATCAAGCGGTAGCGCCCTGAGCTTTGTGTTGGCAGCGGGCACCCTTGCCACTGGGGTGGATGATGCCATCAATACGACAGGTAGTCTTCTCTTCGGCGCAACTTACGGCGACACCGGAACGGGTGCGCTGGACCTGTCGAATGGTAGCGCCACGGTGGGTGGCCTTTTGGTGCAGACCAATACCGTAACGGCCAACCAGATCACCATCGGTGCCGGCAAGACTTTGACCGTCAATGGTGACGTCACCATCGGCGTGGATATCGCCAATGACACCAACACCGCGCTGGCGGTCAGTGGTGGTGGATCGTTCGTGGTGGATCGCGCTGGTGGCACCTTCCAGGTGGGTGGTGCCACGGGCACTGTGAACGGGAA
>CAZCAL010000092.1:0-6989 GCA_964496625.1 uncultured Verrucomicrobiaceae bacterium
AATCGGAAGCAAAAAAGGGCGGCTTCCGTATCAAGGACATCGTCCGGGCTGTGGCCACCTCCGAACTGATGAGGAAGCGGTAAACATTTCAAATCACCCACACTGCATCTTATGAGCAACTACCTATCCCAATCCTGGCTCCTCGATCGCCGCCACGCCCTCAAAGCACTCGGCAGCTTCATTTCTCTCCCGATGCTGGAATGCATGGTCCCACTTCGAGCCGCAGAAAAAGCCATCGCCACGCCAAAGCGCAGCGCCTTTATCTACCTCGCGAATGGCGTGCACTCGCTGAACTACCAGATCACCACACAGGGCAAGGATTACGAGTTCTCCCGCTCGCTGAAGCCGTTGGAAAAGCATCGTGAAGTCATCACGCCGATTAGCGGATTGCATCATCCGGGGGCGCTATCGCATCATCACAACTGCATCAGCGTTTGGCTCACGGGCGGCAAGCTCGGCCCCTCGGATCGCAACACGATCTCGGTGGACCAAAAGATGGCCGAGATCACCGCTTTGGAGACTCGCATCTCGTCGATGGAAGTCGCCATCACGCAAGACTCACTCGCGTGGACAGCAGATGGCGTGCGGTTGCCCGCGATGCGTCGTTGCAGCGAAATTTTCGCATCTCTCTTTGAAGAACCCAAAGGAGGCAAGGCCGCTCAGCGCCGTGCATTGCGCCGCAAAGGCAGCGTGCTCGATGCGAACCTCGCCGAAGTGCGCCGTTTGGAGAAAACCATGGGCACCGAGGACAAGGGCCGCATGGAGCAATACCTCACCTCGGTGCGCGAGGCAGAAATCCGTACTCGCCGCGCTGATGCTTGGCTCGACACGCCGCTGCCCACGATTTCCGACGCCGACCGCAAGCGCACCAATCGCGACATCGCCGCCACCTTGGCGGGCGATTATTTCCGCACCGTCTATGACCTTATGGTGCTTGCGTTTCAGACGGATGTGACCCGCGTGGCCACCTTTAGCCTCGGTGGCGAGGGTGATGCGATTTCCATTCCCGAGATCGGCATCACCGAGTCACGCCACCAACTCAGCCACCACGGCGGCGATGCGAGCTACATGGAAAAGCTCACCAACTACGATACCTTCGCCATCGAGCAGTTCGGCTACTTCCTCACCCGGCTCGCCGAGACGAAGGACCTCAGCGGCAAGCCCCTCCTCGGCTCCACGATGTCGCTCTTCGGCAGCGGAATGTCCTACGGTCATAGCCACGGTAATGCCAATCTCCCCCTCGTGCTCGCCGGTGGCTCCGACCTCGGCCTGAAGCACGGCAGCCATCTAGATCTCAACAAAGCCTCCGCTGCTTTCGAAGGCTACGCCCTCGGTGCAGACGGAGCCCTCACCACTGCCCATTACCAACTCTGTAGCCGTCCCGCCAACACCGACGCCCACATGAGCAATCTTCTCCTTCTCATGGCCCAGCGCATGGGCGTGGAGATCGACCAGTTCGGCGACAGCAACAAAGTCATCGCTCTATGAAGTTCTTCGCTCTTTGTTTTTTGTTCTTTGTTTCTCTTCGGCGATTCTTAGTTTCTTCCTGGTTACTGGCACTGGCGTGTTCGGTCGTCACTGACTTGAGCGCCGCCAACGAAGAATCAGGAACAAAACCCTTCCGCCCCGAAGCCGGAAAGTTTCCCCCCATCGGGGTGAACTGGTGTTCGTGGATCATGCCAACCGTCGTGGTAGCATCCGCGTGCAAGGGGATGGGATGTTCTTCCGCAACGACCCGCATCCATTCGCCTTGTTACCGTATGCCGTCGTGCGTTATCACGGCGCGCCTGCGGACTTGCGAGACATCCCGCTAGGCACTGTGATGCACGTCCGCGCCTTTCTCCCACCGGACCCGAAGACCTCCGCTGTACCCGTCCTGCCGGTGGATAGCAAAACGATCGACGCCAACCACAATCGCGGTGCTGGCATCTTTCCTGCCGAGAATCATGTCCTATTGCTCGAAGACGAACCCAGCCACTGCCAGCGCGAGGGCTTATCATGGAAACTCAAGGAAGTGGACATCAAGAACAACGAAGGAATGTTCATCGCCACCTGTGAGCCGAAACAGGGAGCCAAAGGTAAGGTGACCGAGGAAAAGCTGACCTTCGATGCCGGCACACGCGTCTGGCGTGGTCGTGAAGCTCTCATGATCTCCGACTTGGTCACCGAAGGTGTCTGGCCTGCCAGTGGCAAGAAAGAGCTCGGAGGACAGGCCGTTTTGCTCGGGATCACCTGGAAGCCCACTCCCGATGGAATTTTCACCCGCTTCCACATCTCAGACATCTGGCTGGATGAAGCGGCCACACAGCGTGCCGCTCAAATTCAAAATGAGGTTAACAAGGCCTTCATTCGCAGCCGATGGATGCCCGCCTGGGTGGATGCTGTCGAGTATGGCAAGTTCGGCCGCGCCACCGTGACCGCAACATTGTTTGGCGGCATGGATGCGTCCCTCTATGCTGACTTCCAAAAAGACGGCCCGGTGCTGATGAATGGTTCGGAGAACACTCTGAAGCACGCAGGTGGTGCTTACGGCCCCGCACACATGGCGTCCAAAGGCACCATCCGCGACGTTACGAAGGTGTCTGGAGATGTCCCCCTGGGCAGCAGCGGGATTCAAGTCCGATTTGAGACGGACCTCATCATCGAAGGCATCCGCCCCAGCCGAGTTGTCCGTGTCCGCCCAGCAAGCTGGCCCCAAGTGCAAGTCCCTCGGGAGGAGTACATGGGAGACGGATCCAACCCCGAGGACCGCTTTCCCACGCCAGCCATCTTTCCCAAATATTGAGTCATGTTTTTTGTTCCTGGTTCTTGGTGTCCCGTTCTTCGTTCGTGGGCATTAGCGTTTGTTTGTTCGTTCGTCATTGATGCGACTGCCGCCAATGAACCACCAAGAACCAAGAGCGAAGAACCAGGAACCGAACCCTTCCGCCCTGAGGCCGGGAAGTTTCCTCCGCTCGAAAAGGCGCATTCGTATCGAGGCGAACTCGTGTTTGTGGATCATGTGAACCGACGGGGAAGTCTTCGCGTGCAAGGGCCGGGCATTTTTCGCTTCAACGCACCGCAGCCTTTCGCCATGCTGCCCTATGGCATGGTTCGCTACCACGGCGCACCGGCGGATTTGCGAGACATCCCGCTTGGGACCATGCTGCATGTCCGCGCCTTCTTGCCACCGGACCCAAAGATATCCGCCGTGCCGGTTCTGCCATTGAATCGCAAGGATCGTATTGCCGGAGTCAGGCCCGCCGAGAATTACGTCCTGCTCCTCGAAGACGAGCCCAGCCACTGCCAGCGCGAGGGCTTGATCTGGAAGCTGAAGGAAGTGGACCTCAAGAACAGCGAAGGGACGATCCTCGCCATTCGCGAGCCCAAGTCTGGCTCGGACGGCAAGTCTGGCGAGGAGACATTGACGATCGATGCCGCCAGCCGCATCTGGCGCGGTCGCGAATGCCTCGGAGCCGCCGACTTGATCGCCGAAGGCATCTGGCCCGCGAGCGGGAAGAAATCGCTCGATGGTCAGGCGGTGCATCTTGGCATCACCTGGGAGCCCACGCCCGGTGGTGTGTTCAATCGCTTCCATATCTCGGACATCTGGCTAGACGAAACCGCAATGCAACGTGCCGCCCATCAGCAGACCGAGACGCACAAGGCTTTCATCCGCAGCCGATGGATGCCAGCGTGGGTGGATGCCGTCGAGTATGGCAAGTTCGGCCGCGCTACCGTGACAGTGACTCTTTTCGGTGGTATGGACGCCAGCCTCTACGCTGATTTCAAGAAGGGTGTCCCGGCACTGATGAACGGGGTGGAGAATACGCTGAAGCATACGGAAGGAGGCACCGCTGGACCCGCGCAAATGGCCGCACGAGGCTCAATCCGCGACGTTACGAAGGTGCCTGGAGAGGCACCTCTGGGCAGCAGTGGCATCCAGATCCGTTTTGAAACGGACCTCATCACCGAAGGCATGCGCCCGACCCGAATCGTCCGCATCCGACCTGCCGATTGGCCAGATCTCCACCTGCCGCGAGAGGAATACATCGACAGCGGAAACTTCAGTCACGAAGACCGATTCCCGACCCCTGCCATCTTTCCCAAATACTGAATGACTGAGGTTCTGGGTTACCCGGTGAGATGCCGAACCTAGAACAAGGAACGAGCACTCAAACAAAAGTCCCATGAAATCCTCCCTCCTTATTCTTCTCGCTTTGGTCTCACTTGCACATGCGCATGCACAAGATGGACTGCTGCTTGACCTCGTTATCCCTCCGGGTGAGGGTGATCGTTTTGAGCATGCCGAGTTTTCGTGCTGGGTTCCTGATGCGGCGAAGCCTGTGAAGGGAGTGATCATTCATCAGCATGGCTGCACCAATGCGGACCCAGATAAGCATCCGCCAATCACAGGAGACTGGCACTGGCGGGCGCTGGCGCGGAAACATCAATTTGCGCTCCTGGTGCCGATGTATCATGTGGCGAAAAATTGTGATGAATGGAATGACCCCGCTAGTGGATCAGAGCGCGCGCTGTTCACTGCGTTGGAGGACTTTGCGCGGCAGTCCGGTCGTGCGGAGATAAAGGACGTGCCATGGGTGCTGTGGGGGCATTCGGGTGGGTCGAGTTGGTCGGCGCAGATGATTGTGAGGCAACCGGGACGGGTGTTGGCGGCTTCTTTTCGTGGGGGATGTCACAAGCAATTTGGTGATCCGGCATTTCGCGAAAAGTTCGCCAGCGTTGCGCGTGACTTGCCGTTGCTTTTTGTGTGGGGTAAGCGGGAATCCACACCGCCTTCGTCACACTTTGTTTCCTGGGTTCCGATGAATACGATGTTCAACGAACTACGGGCGAAGAGTGGCAAGGTGTGCCGTGTGATTGATCCGCGCTCCGAGCACAGTTGTGATGACTCGCGGTTCATGAGCATTAACTTCTTTGACGCGGTTCTTTCAGGTAATGCCAGGGCCGTGCCTCCGGCAGATACTGCTGCATCCTGGCTGCCGAACGACTCGTTTGCTGCGATGTGGCGAGAGTTTTCAGAGCGGGGCACTTTGAAGCCCACTTCTCCGCCGATCAATGTTCCCTCACTAACGGCCAAACGTGACGCAGCGGGGGTTCATCTCGCGTGGAGCATCGTTCCTAATCTAGAGGGTGGTCTGCGTGCCATTCGACTTCAACGCGATGGTAAGTTGTGGAAGAAGATCGGGATTGATGAAGACGCCCTTCTCGCGACCAGCCGAGACTCTGCACCGCAGGAACTGCGCGTTTCCAGCCTGGTCGATGATTCCGATGGTCCTCACAGCTACTCTCTGTCCTTCCTCGACAATGGCGGTAACGAATCACCTCCTAGCGAAACCATTCGGATACCGTAGCTTCATTTGGAAATCGACGAGGACCCTTTCAGCCGAATCGTTTGCCAGTAGAATCAATGAATCATGAAACACCTACTCACTCTCGTTGCGCTGGCCGTTGTGTGGTCGGCGCGCGCTGAGACGATCCAGGCGGACCTCTGCATTTATCAAGCCACTCCTGGGGGCATTGCCATGGCGGTGCGGGCGGCGAGGGAGGGACTTTCGGTGGTTTTGGTGAATCACAATGATCATCTGGGGGGCATTCTTTCCAGTGGGCTGGGGGTTTGGGATACTCTTTGGGAGGGGAAACGCGCTCCGATCTATGACGAGGTGCGGCAGGCGATCTTTGATCACTACCGAACTGTGTATGGTGAGGACTCGCGGCAGTATCGGGATGCGTTGCCGGGCAAGAGCGGGCATACGAACGGAAAGTTTGAGCCGAAGGTGGCGGAGATGGTGTTGACTGAATTGGTGAAGATGGAGTCACGCATTCGCTTGATTCCGAATCGTGTTCTCAGCGCGGTGAAGCGCGAGGGGGCTTTGATTCAATCGGTTAGCTTCATGAGTCTGTGGGGTAATGTTGAAGAGATCGAGGTCCAGGCCAAGGTCTTCGCGGATTGCAGCTACGAGGGGGATCTCGCGGCGCTGGCTAAGGTGCCGTATCGAGTCGGGCGCGAGTCGCGGGATGAGTTCAAGGAGCCTCATGCGGGCGTGATTTTTATGTCGGCGATGAAGAGCGCTCCTTCTGCGGAACTTGCCCGGGTGGCGGAGCTGCATCATCGACTGAAGCTACGGAAGTTCAGCGGTTTTCAGAGCATCAGGCAGCCGGAAAGCACGGGCGAGGGAGATGGCAGTGTGCAGGCTTTCAATTACCGCACGATTCTCAGCTCTGATCCGGCGAATCGGCTGCCAGTGGAAAGGCCAGCCCATTACGATCCAGAGAAGCTGAAGCTGCTGGAGCATGGCTCAATCGTTTCGCCAATTCCGAATTCGAAGCGCGGCTGGAATCGTCCGCAGCTTGTTGGATTGCAGTCGGACTATGTGGAGGCGGATTGGACGGGTCGTCAGAAGATCATGAATGAGTTTTGGGATGCGACGATGGGCCTGCTTTACTTTCTGCAGAATGATCCATCGGTGGAACCTGCAAGGCAGAAGTCGTGGCGCGAATTTGGCGTGGCCAAGGATGAGTTCGCCGACAACGGACATCGGCCGTATGAGTTTTATGTGCGGGAGGCACGACGCATCACGGGGCGTTACAAATTCACGCAGCAGGATGCGATGTTGGCCAATGGGTTGGAGCGCGCGCCAATGCATGAAGACAGCATCGGTGTGACGGAATGGTATCTCGACACGCACGCTTGCACGCCCCGTCACATCGAAGGCGCGCTGGAGGAAGGGAAGATGATGCTGGATGTTGAGACTTTTCCTGGGCAGGTGCCGTATCGGGCGATTTTACCGCAGGGTGTAGACAATTTGTTGGTGCCGGTTTGTCTATCGGCGACGCACGTCGCTTGGGGAACGATCCGGTTAGAGCCGACCTGGATGAGTCTCTGTGAGTCGGCAGGACATGCCGCTGCGCTGGCGATTCAAAACAAGGTCGCACCTGCGCAGGTCGATCCTGAATTGCTTCTGCGCAAGCTGGCTGCGAGCCATGTG
>CAZCAL010000092.1:6999-13220 GCA_964496625.1 uncultured Verrucomicrobiaceae bacterium
ATGTGATGCTGAGCTTTTTCAATGATTTGGATGTCTCGTCGGATGATCCGCAAGTGGCCGCCGCGCAGTATTTTGCCACGAAAGGTTTCTTTGCGGACTACAATGCCCGTCTCGACGAACCGCTGACCGAAAGTCTGCGTGCGGCCTGGCGTAGGGGACTCACCGCGATACGTGAAGGAGGACTGAAGCCGATGGAACTCGTGAATCAGGTGCGTGAGGCCGAACTGGCGAATACAAAGAAGCTGGAGCGAACACGCGGCGAGGCCTTGCTCGGCATGTGGAAGACAATTTTTGACAGCGCAGGCTGATCAAAAACTTCGTGTGAAGCTTGCCGTTCTACCTGTGTTCCCCAGCATGACAGCGGAGGACGCGGAATCTCCTTCGTTACCGGGGAAGCGTGGCGGCTTTGGCGCAGAGTTCGGAAATAATAAGTTTGGTTGCGCAACTACGGGGTGGTGATTTTGATGTGCTCGATACTGCCCTCGAACTTGTCCGTTGCTGGATAGTTGGCGAGGGGTTTGACGCTGTCGAGCCCGACGCAGAAGTCTTCCTGGGGTTGACGTCCGAGTAGTCCGGTGGCTTTGCCGGAGGCGGCGGCTTCGCCATTGACGGTGAGCGTCATGGTTAAGTCTGCATTCAGGCTGGCAACGAGATGGCTGGCGCCGGAGAGCGTCTGGGTGGAGGTAATCTCTGTGATTTTTCCGCCGCTACCATTGCGGATGGCGAAGACGACGTGAGCGTCTTTGAGATAGAGTGCGTAGCCAACGGCGGCACCGCCATGGGCAATGAAGATGGCGTTTTGTTGTTGCGTGTGAACATCGGAGGAGACGGTGAAGGCGGTGCCCTCGATCTGGGGGGCAGAGTCGGCACTGATGATGTCGCCTAGCTTAAGTTGGTCTAGGGCGACGGAGGGAGCTTTGGACTTCTTGGTCTTTTTGGATCGCTCTATTTGAGGAGCAGAGGGATACATCGTCTGAGGATCTCTGGCCTCGCCTGCAGGCCGTCGGGCTGCGGGTTGCTTGCCTCCAATCTCCGCATCCATTTGGATGACCAATGCCCGAAGTTTAGCAACGATGTCGGGATGCTCTGCGGCGAGATTGGTGCGCTCGCCGATTTCCTGATCGAGATTGTAGAGTCGTGGATTGACGCTGGTATCAGTCGCAGCAGGTTTGCCCATGCTTTCGGGCTGCGTCGTGATCGCAAGCTTCCATGGGCCTTGGCGGACGGCCTGGAGATTGTAACTGCTGAAGTAGTAGTGTGCCTCGCGCGGAGATGAATCGGTCTCGCCAAGAAGCAAACGAGACATGTCGCGCCCATCGATGACGGGTTCATCTGGGAGAGTGCCGCCTGCAAGGGCAACGAAGGTGGGCAGCACATCAATGGTGCCTGCGACGGCATCGCAAACGGAACCAGGGGCGATTTTCCCCGGCCACCAGGCGATGGTGGGTTCCCTCATGCCACCTTCCCAGGTGCTGCCCTTTCCTCCACGCAACGGGCCTGCGCTGCCGCCATCGTCGCCTTTGATGAGCCAAGGGCCATTGTCGCTGGTGAAGAGCACGAGGGTGTTATCGGCAAGCTTCAGTTCCCGCAGCGTTTCGAGGATGCGGCCAGTGCTCCAGTCCACCTCCTCTACCCAATCCCCAAATCGACCGTTGTTGGATTTGCCTGCAAAGGCTGCCCCTGGGTGGATGGGAGTGTGAACGGCGGTGTGTGGTAGATAGAGGAAGAACGGCTTGTCTTGGCTGTTCTGGATGAACTTGATGGCTTCGTCTGTGTAGCGTTCAACGATGTGGCTTTGGTCTTCCTCAGTGAGAAGTTCCTGTACCTTGTCGTCGCGAACAAGTGGCACGACGTTGTTGCCCCCGTCGAGCGCTTTGCGCTGCATGTCATTGGAATACGGGATGCCAAAGTAGTGATCAAAGCCTTGCTTGATCGGTAGAAATTCTGGCTGATCACCGAGATGCCATTTGCCAACGCACATGGTGGAGTAACCTTGCTCTTTGAGTCTTTCCGCAATAGTGAACTCCGCAGGGTTTAGGCCTGGGCGACTGGCTGGGCCGAACACACCAGGGACCGAGACGCGAGCTCCATAACATCCGGTCATGAGTTGTGCGCGGGAAACTGAGCAGACGGGCGCTGCGTAAAAGCTGGTGAACTTTTTACCCTCGCTGGCCATGCGGTCGAGATTGGGTGTCTTTTGTTTGGTGGCACCAAAGGGGCCAATGTCTCCATAGCCCATGTCGTCGATGAAGATGATAACGAAGTTGGGGGGAGGTGCTGCGTTTGCGACTCCGGAGAAGAGGAGGCTGGCGATGAGGAATTTGATCAGCTTCATTGGATGACGTAGAACGATGGAAAGACGAGAATCCTGCTGCAAAGTGATTGACTCAGAGCCGGGTTCAGAGCCCTGATAGGTGATGATGATGCCTAATGTCTTACTGAACCGATTGAAGCAGACCCGTGTGATTGCGGTCCTGATGATTGATGATGCCAATGATGCTGTGCCAGTTGCCCAGTCCTTGCTGTCAGGAGGTGTTGATTGCATCGAGCTGACACTTCGCACGCCCGTGGCGATGGAGTCGCTGCGGCGCATCCGAGAAGAGGTGCCTCAGATCGTGGTGGGGGTTGGCACCATTCTGAACGTGCAGCAGGTGAACGAGGTGAAGGATGCTGGAGCCGCCTTTGGCGTGGCACCGGGGATGAATCCGCGAGTAGTGGCGGAGGCAGCTCGCATTGGCTTGCCGTTCGCCCCAGGGGTGTGTACTCCCACGGATATCGAACTGGCGCTAGAGCAAGGGTGTCGAGTAATGAAGTTTTTTCCATCGGAGCCTTCCGGTGGCTTGGCCTATCTGCGCACGATTGCAGCACCCTTCGCACATCTTGGCGTGCAATACATTCCGCTGGGTGGGGTAGGTGCAGGAAATGCGGAGTCGTATCTTCAAGAATCTTCGGTGCTGGCTCTCGGTGGTTCGTGGCTGGCTCCCCGTGATGTCATCAAAAGCAAGGGCTGGGCAAAAATCACGTCCAACGCACAGGAGGTGATGGCGGTGGTGGGTCGGCTCAATGGAGGTGCTGCATGAGTGTTGCGCGACTGGTTACTTTTGGTGAGATCATGGGGCGTATCTCGCCACCTGGACTGAAGCGAATTGCGCAATCAATGCCGGGTGCCGTAGAGATGACGTTTGCTGGTGCGGAGGCATCGGTGGCGATGTCAGTGGCCTATCTCGGCGGTGCAGCGTCGTTTGTGACGGCCTTGCCTGCTCACTCAGTGGGTGATGCGGTGATCGCAAACTTGCGTTCCGTGGGAGTTGATACCCGGCACATCGTGAGAACTTCGGGCGGGCGGCTTGGCTTGTATTTCTATGAGAAAGGCGCCAGTCAGCGTGCGGGCAACGTGATCTATGATCGTGAAGGTTCTTCGGTGGTGATCACGCCTGGGGCGGACTACGACTGGAGCGCGATTTTTGCAGATGCAGAGTGGTTCATGATTTCTGGCATCACGCCTGCGATCTCACGCAATGCCACAGAGGTTGCCAGATCAGCAATGCAGGCTGCGACGGAACATGGGGTGAAGATCGCCTGCGACATGAACTACCGCAGCAAGCTCTGGCAATGGGAGCCGGGCGTAAGTGCTCGTGATCTTGCGACAAGGACGATGCGCGAGCTAATGCCGATGGTCGATCTTTTTATCGGTGGCCGTGAAGATGCGGCTGCGGTCTTGGGGGTGGATCCCGACGAGGCGAAGGGTGAAGATATGGCTAGAGAAGTGGTGGCGATGTTTCCGCGGGTAAAGCAAATGGCGATGACGATGCGAGATGGCTCTTCTGCGTCGCAGCAGACCTTTGGAGGGATGCTCTATGATGCTGGTGCTGGCCGGTCCTGGGCGGTGAAGCCTTATGTCATTCCCGATATCGTGGATCGACTGGGCGCTGGGGACGCCTTCACTGCGGGCTTGCTCTATGCGCTTACGACTCCTGAATTATCTGAGCCGTCCCAGGCAATCGCGTTTGCGACTGCGGCTGGATGTCTGGCACACTCCATTGAGGGAGATTTCAACTATTGCAGTCGTGGTGAGATTGAGTCGTTGATGTCTGGCCATAGTGGCGGGAGAGTACAAAGATGAAACAGGTGCAAACTCGAAGGGCCGTCCTGAAGAATGGCGTGCTTTGTCTTGCTGGATTTGGGGCGGGGCAGATATTGGCCGCTGAGCCGGAGGCTGCGCCCTTAGTTCGTGCGGGCTTGATGACGGATCTGCACTACGCCGACAAAGTGCCAACCAAGACGCGCTTCTATCGCGAGGCGTTGGGTAAGATTGATGAAGCGGTGGCGGCATTTGAAAGGGAGCAGCCTACGTTTGTGGTGGAGTTGGGCGATCTGATAGATCAAGCGGACACCGTGGAGTTGGAGATGGACTGGCTGCGCCGTATGGAGTCACACTACTCTCCGCTATCGATGCCACGGCACTATGTGTTGGGGAATCATTGCGTGACTACGCTGACCAAAGCAGAGTTCGCCACAGGAACGGGTGCGTCGAAGGAGCCGCACTATAAGTTCGAACACGGTGGAGCGACGTTTGTGGTCTTGGACGCGTGCTATCGTGAGGATGGCAAGCCCTACCAACGGAAGAATTTTTCCTGGCAAGATGCGAACATCCCCGCTGCGGAGCTGAAGTGGCTGGAATCGGTTCTCAATTCATCGCCTGGTCCTGTGGTCGTCTTTGCTCATCAGCGGCTGGATGAGGATGCGGCTCATGCCGTGCGGAACGCCGCCCAGGTGCGAGCTGTGTTGGAGAAGTCAGGTAAGGTAGCTGCGGTGTTTCAGGGGCACTCCCACAAGAACGACTATCAGCAGATCAATGGCATTCATTACACGACCTTGGTCGCGATGGTGGAGGGATCGGGAGCGGAAAATAGCGGCTACTCGATGTTGGAAATCTTTGGTGACGGTTCGCTCCGTCTCAAAGGATTTCGCCGGCAGGTCGATCGTACTTTGAAATGATGGGTCAGAGTGCCGTTGTCGGCATTCTTGAAATGTGGGCGACCGCAGTTCGTTTTCATTCCCATCATGAAGTGTGTTCTCTCTTTGTTATTTGGGATGTTTGTCTGGGCGACCGTCGGTGCGTCTGCGGAGTCTCTGCCCAAGCGGCCAAACATCTTATTCTTGTTTACGGATGATCAGCGCTGGGACACGGTTCATGCGCTTGGGAATGATGAAATCCAGACGCCGAATTTTGATCGGTTGGTGAAGACTGGTTTTCACTTCACCAACGCGTATTGCATGGGCTCAATGGTCGGGGCGGTGTGTTTGCCCAGTCGCACCATGTTGGCGACGGGGAGATCGCTGTGGCACATCCCTGAAAATCCGCGCCAGAAGGAGGCCCCTCCAGGGGTCTTAACCTTGCCTGGCTTGATGAATGAGGCCGGTTATCAGACGTTTCACTGTGGGAAGTCGGGGAATGCATGCACGTTTTCAAATGAGACCTTTCAGACCAATATCACCACCGGAAAGAGGGATGCGAACTCGGCCACTGAGACTGCGGATGCGGCGATTGCGTTTTTGAAGCAACGGGACAAGGACAAGCCTTTCTTCATGTATCTGGCCCCTCCTGTGCCGCACGATCCTCGATTGGCTCCGCCGGAATATCATGGGATGTATGAGGCCCAAAAATTGACCCTGCCAAAGCAGTTCATGCGGGAAGCCCCGTTTGATCCGGGCGTGCTGGAGATCCGTGATGAGCAACTCGCTTCTTATCCGCGTTCACCGGAGGATATGAAGCAGCACCTTGCAGACTACTATGCGACGGTGACGCACATGGATGCCGAGTTTGGTCGCGTGCTTGCATTGCTGAAAGAACAGGGCTTGGAGAGCAACACCGTTGTCATCTTCTCCAGTGATCAAGGTCTGGCTTGCGGTGGCTATCATGCACTGATGGGCAAACAGAATTTTTATGAAGATGTAAAGCCTCCACTAGTGATCGCTGGACCAGGCATCCCCGAGGGGAAGAGTGATGCACTGGTGTATCTCTTTGATTTGTTTCCGACCATCCTGGAATTGGCAGGTGTAAAAGTGCCAGAGATCGCCGACGGAAGTAGCCTCTTGCCAGTGGTGGAAGGCAACGCGGTGAAGTGGCGCGTTCACTTGCTTGGTGCCTATACAAACGTCCATCGCATGGTGCGAGACGAGCGTTGGAAGCTCTACAAGTTCATTGTGAAAGGCCAGAA
>CAZCAL010000093.1:0-13157 GCA_964496625.1 uncultured Verrucomicrobiaceae bacterium
GATCTGCCAGCCAGATCAGTTTTGGAACCGTAACCATCTTGTGAACCCAGCTCAGTATTTGTGAATGCAATGAATCCTTCCAATTCCACCCCCAACTCCGGCCTGTCCCGATTCATGGATCGGCGCGGCTTTTTGCGCACCAGCGCAAAGGCAGGCGCGGGCCTCTACCTAGCCACTAGTAAGTCTGCCATCGCGCAGGCAGCGAACCCGAACCGTGTGATCAACGTGGCCATGGTCGGTTGTGGTGCCCAGGGGGACCGCCTCCGCGTCTCCGCATCCAAGCTCGGCCCCGTCATGAACTGGGTGGCTGTTTGCGATATCTGGAACTATAACCGCCGCGCTTTTGCGCAGCACTTGAAGTACGAAAACAAAGATCAGGTCAGCGGCCCGATCAATGAGTACACCGATATCGAGGAACTCCTGGCCAAGGAAACCAAGCTGGATGCCATCTTCATCGCGACTCCCGACTTCAAACACGCCCCTTACACGCGTCTCGGGCTTGAGGCTGGCAAGGCTGTTTATTGTGAAAAAATGATGTCCAACACCCTGGACGCTGCACGGGACATGGTCCTCTCCCAGCGCCAGACAGGCGGAATCCTCCAGATTGGGCATCAGCGCCACAGCAATCCCCGCTATCTGCACGTGCGCGATAACGTCTTGGACAAGGAACACCTCCTGGGTCGCGTCACCCATTGCTACGGTCAGTGGAATCGCGGCGTCTCCGCCAGCCAGCCGCTAGGCACGCCAAAGAATCAGGAAATCGACGCAGCAACCCTGGCAAAGTTTGGCTACAACAGCATGGACGAGTTCCGCAACTGGCGCTGGTTTGCCAAGTACGGTGGTGGCCCAATTGCTGACCTCGGTGCCCACCAGATTGACCTCTTCAATTGGTTCTTCCACGCTCGCCCCACTTCTGTCATGGCGACCGGTGGGGTCGATTACTACGATGGCACCGACGGCAAGGCTAAATTTGAGCTGCCAGACAACGTCATGGCCCTCTACGAATACAATCTGCCTACCGGTCCGATGCGCTGCTACTATCAGGTGCTCACCACCACCGGGTCCCAAGGTTACTACGAGAAGCTCATGGGCATTGACGGGTCCGTCCTCATTTCTGAGAGCCTTTCCTCCAACCAGGTCTATCGCGAGCCAAACGCACCCGATTGGATGCACTACACGGAGGGTGATCACCCTCTGATCGCACGCTCATCGGCAGCGCCCGTCTTTAATAAGGTCTGGGAAAAGCCCAAGCCCTGGACGCGGCCCAAGAAATGGATGGATACCAATGGCGTCGCCGATGTCCGTGAATCCAAAGCTCTCGACCCCTTTGAGCTGCCCGTGCAACTGGACGTGCCGCCGCACACCCCGCACGTCGCCAACTTCATTGAGGCCGTCCGCCGCAATGACATCAATCTCCTGAACTGCCCAGTGCAACAGGCCTATGACACCTGCGTGACCGTGCTGAAGTGCTATGACTCGATCAAGTCGGGTGCCAAGTACGTTTTCAAGCCCGAAGACTTCAACGTCTAATCCGCTAACAAATCCCCAAAAACCCAAGCCCCTCAGACTAAAAATGAAGAAAAACCACATCGCCTCCCTCTCCGCGTTGGCTGGCCTCATGGCCCTGACTTCCTGCGATCCTCTTGAACTGGACAAGAAAGAAGCCGCCTCCACGACTCCCCCTGCTGCGACCGCCCCAGCCGCTCCGGCACCTGCTGCCCCAGCAACGGCTGCACCGACCCCAGCTCCAGCCCCAGTCGCCGCTGCGCCAACGCCAGCGCCGACTCCCGCACCGATGCCAGCCCCTGCGGCGACGCCAGCGCCAGCTGCTCCTGCCGCCGCTCCTGCTGCTGCCGGTGGAGAGATCACCATCGCTCCGGAATTTCCGAAGCCGATGTTCATCGGTACTCCAGTTCCAGCCGAACTGCCGAACCTGGAAAAGCCAGACCCAAGCAAAGTGGTGAAGTCATTCTCCGCCCCTGCTGGCACCGTCTTGCTCTCCAAAGACAAGCCAGTCACCTCCTCTGACCCCGCCCCAATCATCGGCGATCTGCCACTCGTTACCGATGGTGATCCAGATGGTTCCGATGGCTGCTTTGTAGAACTCGCCCCTGGTAAGCAGTGGGTGCAGATCGACCTTGAGCAAGAAGCCAGCATCTTCAAGATGCTCGTCTGGCACTACCACAAGCAAGCCCAGGCCTATGTCGATGTCGTGGTTCAAGTCTCTGACGATCCAGAGTTCAAGACCTCCACGACCCTCTACAACTCCGATCACGACAACACTCTTGGCTTTGGCGCAGGCACTGATATGGCCTACATCGAGACCAATCACGGTCGCGTCATCGACGGCAAAGGCACCAAGGCCCGTTACGTTCGCCTTTACAGCAATGGCAACACCTCCAACGAGATGAACCATTACTGCGAAGTCTCCGTCTATGGCACCCCGGCCAAGTAAGCAAGGTCGGCCTTAATCAGCCTCACTTTAGAAACCGCCAGCGGGCTTGTCCCTCTGGCGGTTTTTTTGTCATCGAGAATTTGCAGCTGCGGACCACCGCTCCCCCAACGTAGTGGAATCCGCGAGAATTTGGACATAACCACTCCGGCGTTTGAGGCAAAAATGACCCCGCTGTTTGATCGAACGACCGGATCATCCGTCGGTCAGGTGGCATGACCGGATGCAACCATTCGGCAATCATGGCGTCGGTCGGTGCTCAGCGGACGAAGGGCTGCGCCTTGCATCGCAGACGGATCACTGAACAATTATCACCATTCACTCCCTCCACCGATTTCCCCGCAGACGAAGGATTGTTCTCCCCTCCTTCCGGCGTTATCTCTGCATCCATGTTTCTTCCTCTCATCGTCGTCATGCTGGCCTTTGGCGTGACTTACATGCTCAGCAATGCAGCGCGGCACCGGTATGCAGTGGCGATCGCGCGGGCCAAAAAGGAGCGTGCACCGACCGCGCATACGGCCAGCGAGATCGCGCTGGCCTTTCTAGAGAGCGAGGGGGTGACGGATGTGCAGATCGCGGCGCACGATGGGGTGGTGACGGATTTTTATGATCCGGCGCGGAAGCGGCTGTTTCTGCGCAGTGCCTTTGTGGAAGGCACAGATTTGGCGTCTTGGGCGGTGGCGCTGCATGAGGCGGCCCATGCGACGCTGGAGGGGGAGCAATTGGCGGAATTTAAGTGGCGGCAGAGCTGCATCCGCATGGCGCGCTACCTGCCGATGATGTCGGCGCTGGTGATCATCCTGCTGTCCTTCCTGAAGGTGATGAACTTCAAGATCGGGATGATGGCCTTTGCTGCGCTGTGGATAATCCTCTTCCTCCTGAATGCAGGCAGCGTGGCGACGGAGTGGAATGCCAATAAGCGCCTGCAGCGCTTCTTGGACAAGTGGCTGGTGCGGCACCCGGCAGCTCGGGAGCGTCTGGATGAGGTGCTTTCCGCTGTGGCTACGCGGGAGATGGGAGATCTGGTGCAGAGCCCGCGTTACTTCTTTCTGTCCGCCTTGCCCGGCACATCAAAGCTGCGCCCGACGGACGTCAAACCCAACAAGCCCTAACTGCCTCATGCGACTCTTCGCCCTCCTCGCTGTCTTTACCCTCTCTGTCACCAGTTATGCCGCGATCCCGCAGGCAAAGCGCATCGTTTTTGTCGGCGATAGCATCACCTATGGCGGTGGTTACATCGAGTTCATCGAGGCGGCGATGATCGCGGCGCACCCGGATGAGGAGCATGTAGTGCTGAACATCGGCCTGCCCAGCGAGACAGTGTCCGGCCTGTCTGAGGATGGGCACGCTGGAGGGAAGTTCCCACGGCCTGATCTGCATGAGCGGCTAGATCGTGTGCTGGCAAAGTCGAAGCCGGATCTGGTGATTGCGTGCTACGGGATGAACGATGGCATCTATTTTCCGCTGGGTGAGGAGCGCTTTGCCGCTTACCGCTCCGGGATGCAAAAGCTGCGTGATAAAGTGGCCGCTGTGGGCGCTGGGATGCTGCATTTGACACCGGCGGCCTTTGACCCTTTGCCGATCAAGGCCAAGGTCCTGCCTGCGGGCCTGGATGCCTACCCTGGGCCATACGAGGGCTATGATGATGTGCTGAAGGCCTACTCCGACTGGCTGCTAAGCCGTCGCGCAGATGGCTGGGATGTGGTGGATGTGCACGGCGCGATGGCGGCGGCGCTGGCAGAGCATCGGAAGACGGACACAGAGTTCTTTTTTTCCAAAGACGGCATCCATCCGAACGCTGAAGGTCACTTGGTGATGGCTCGCCCGCTGCTGGAAGCCTGGGAACTGCCGGTCGATGATCAGGGCGTGCCGGTGCATCCGCAGGGTGCGGCGATTTTGAAATTGGTTCAGGAAAAGCAGCGTCTGCTAAAGGATGCCTGGCTGACGGAGACGGGTCACAAGCGTCCCGGCATGAAAACGGGACTGCCGCTTGCAGAGGCCGAGGCCCAGGCGGCGAAGCTGGACAAGGAGGCGCGCGATCTCGCTCGTCAGACCGCTGCGGCTGCACTGCCCCCTGCGACGGGCGATTGGAATGGCTACGCGAAGCACGATTTTGATTTCCAAGGCAAGAAGGTGACGGTGGTATCGCCCAAGGAAGCTGCCCCTGGGATGCCTTGGGTCTGGCATGGCGAGTTCTTTGGTCACAAGCCCGCGCCAGACATCGCGCTGCTTGGCAAAGGGCTGCACATTGTCTACATGAGCATCCCGAACATGCTGGGCAGTCCCGGCGCAGTGGCCCACTGGAATGCGCTCTATCTGGAGCTGACTTCGAAGTATGGCTTCGCCAAAAAGGTGGCGCTGGTCGGCCTGAGCAGGGGCGGCTTGTACTGTTACAATTGGGCCAGCGCGAATCCTGACAAAGTGGCCTGCATCTACGGCGACGCGCCGGTCTGCGATTTCAAGAGTTGGCCCGGAGGTAAGGGCAAAGGCAAGGGAGATGCAAACAATTGGGGCCTTGTGCAGAGCCTCTGGGGCTTTAAGTCCGAGGAGGAGGCACTGGCCTATCAGGGCAATCCGATTGATAGCCTAGCGCCGCTGGCGGCGGAACACGTGCCCCTCCTCCACGTCTATGGCGACGCGGATGATGTGGTGCCGTGGGATGAAAACACCGGCATCATCGCGGAGCGCTACAAGGCGATGGGTGGCAGCATTGATCTGATCTGCAAACCGGGTATCGGGCACCATCCCCACGGGCTAGATGATTCCACACCGATCATTGAATTCATTCTAAAGTACACCGTAGTCGGGGAATGAAGTGCGGAAAAAAGCAGGGAGACTTTCGTCACTCCCTCGCACTCCATGCGTATGGTTGATTGACAAGCCAACTAGCCAACCCTTCATTACTCACATGTCTAACTCTGAATTTGAATTTCCCTCTGTGATCAGCCCCAGCAATTACATCGTCCCCACCGTCATCGAAAGCGAAGGTCGGGTGGAGCGTGCGTATGACATTTACTCCCGCTTGCTGAAGGATCGCATCATCTTCATCGGCACTGGGATCGATGACCAGATGGCCAACATCGTCATCGCCCAGCTGCTGTTCCTCCAGATGCAGGATCCGAAGAAAGACATCAATATCTACATCAATAGCCCAGGCGGCAGCGTCACGGCTGGCTTGGCCATTTACGACACGATGCAGTTCGTCACTTGTGATGTGAACACCTACTGCATCGGCATGGCTGCCAGCATGGGTGCCGTCCTCCTGGCCGCAGGCACCAAGGGTAAGCGTTACGCTTTGCCGAACTCCGATATCATGATCCACCAAGTCTCCGGCGGTGCCCGCGGAACGGCCAGCGACGTGGAGCGTACGGTCGATTTCATGTACAAGCTCAAGCGCCGCTTGAACCGCATCCTCGCCCATCACACCGGCAAGACGACGGAGCAGATCGAAAGAGACGCAGACCGCGATAACTACATGAGCGCCGCCGAAGCCGCTGAATACGGTCTAGTGGATAAGGTCTTAGAGAGCAACCGCGACCTCAAGGCTGCAGCGGACGCGAAGGCGTAAATCCGATTTTGGAAAGTCACCGGGTTTACAATCCCGGTGACAGTGCGGGTGGCGGGCGAGAGCGCCGCTGCGCGATCTTCTCTCGGAGAGAGGAGTACTGTAGCCATCCCCCTCCGAGGGATGGAACGGTGCCACAGCCCAAAGGGCAGCGCATTCTCCTTTCCACCTCCCGTAGGCGCAGTCGCCAGACTGCGTGCTGCCGACCCCAACGCGTTCTGGCGAACGCGCCTACAGCCTGGACGCCCCGTAGGCGCAGGTGCCTGGACGCTGCTGTGGCCGATCAGGGAAACTTACCCGCGGATCTTCCGCTTCAGGCGCATCCAGGTGGGCACGTCGAGGTTTTCGCCACCATCGGATGCGAGGGCGGGTTCAGTGTCCTTGAAGTGCTTGCCACGATCTTCATCACCGAGGCGGAAGGTGCCTTGGTCATCGGTAGCAGTGCGCTTGGTGCTGCCATTCCCACGTGCGACGACTGCCGCGAGGGTGCTTCCGTGCTGCTCCTGCTTTGGCGACGCGGTTTCTTCCGCTGCGGGACGCTGGGGAAGGGGAATGTGGGATGTGTCTGGAATCGGAGCTAGGATCTGTGGTGCTGCCGTCGAGGTGATAAAAGGCACGTCGTCTTCGACTTCCTCCTCTTCTTCGATGAAGGCCTCTTCAATCACGACTTCGTCGATGATGTCAATGCTGTCGGGGATGGCTGCGCTGGGCTGCTCCTCCTCCTCTTCCTCTGGCTCAGCGATTGTCTGGGGTTCTTCGATAGCTGCGACTGGCGCGATTTCTTTTTCAGGCTCAGGAGCGATTGCGTCTTCGAAAAACGGTGGGGCTTCAGCGCTAAACTCTGGCTCCTCTTGCTTTTCTTCAAGCTTAGGGGCGACGGGTCGCGGAAGTTCTTCTGGGCTGAAGAGCTCCATCGGCTCGGGATCTGGCATCACGGGCGCGAGCTGCGGTGGTGGAGCAAGGGGAGCGGAGCGGGTTTGGGTGCGGACGGGTGGCGGAGTGCTGACGATTGCGGGCGCAGCAGCCGAGCTGCTGTGCGCGGTGAGTTGATCGAGACCGAGGGAACTGATCAGCGTGACGGAGGTGGACTCGCCGAGCTTTGCATCGACGGCCACACCGAAGAGGATGTGGGTGTGGTCGGGCACGTTGCGCCCCAGTTGCTTCATGATGGCCTCGACCTCCATGAGCGTGAGGCTCTCCCCACCCGCGACGTGAACCAACAGGCTGCGGGTTTGATGAAGGAGACGTCCTTGATCGATGAGCGGGCTCTTCAGTGCGCGCTTCAGGGCTTCCACCCCACGATTTTGACCTCGTGCTTCACCGAAACCAAAGAGGCAGCGGCCATTGGAGGCGGAAAGGGCGGTGGTTAGGTCATCAAGCCCAAGCTTCACGAGGCCGGGTGTGGAAACCATGGTGGAAACCGCACGCAGGCTCTGGGCGATGAGTTGATCCGCTTGGCTGAAGGCCTTTTGGATGCCGTCCTTGGGGAGGATTAGCTCACCCATCCGGTTGTTTTCAAAGAGGATCAATGCGTCGGCACGCTTTTGCAGTAATTCCAGTGCCTCTTCCGCCTGATTGACGCGGCGGCGACCTTCAAAGCTGAAGGGCATGGTGGCGACGACTAAAACGAGCGCGCCAGTGGTCTTAGCGATCTCTGCAATGACTGGCGATGCCCCAGAGCCAGTTCCCCCACCCAGTCCGGTGCAAATAAAGATAATGTCGAAGCCTTGCAACGCATTGCGAATGGCATCGCGGGAAAACAGTGCTGCTTCGCGTCCCAAATCAGGATCACCACCGGCGCCGACACCACGCATGAGCTCACCGCCCAGCTGCAGTTTTACGGGTGCCATAGAGTGACCCAGCACGCGAATGTCTGTGTGGGTGCAGATCAAATTGGCATCGACGGTTTTGTCGAGCGTGATGCGGTCCAGGACGTTCGAGCCTGAGCCACCGACTCCGACAATGCAGATTTTCAGGCCCGCGCTACCGGGTGCGGCCTGGAGTTGATTGCGATCATATTCGACCATAAGAGGCGGTGTGGTTTGGGTTGGGTTGCTGGGACTTTGAAAGGGTTTAGAGGGCCACCGTGTTAAGCAAATCCGCCATCCGGCGGCCAAGCCTCGCTAGTGGGGAAAGAAAGGGCTTCTCGCTGTCCAGAATTTGCGCATAACGGATGAGGCCGATGGGCGTGGAGTACTGTGGATTCTCAAACATGGCAGACACGCCACTGACCGGAGCCGATCCGGCGCGAGTCACCTTCATTTGAAACACGTCTTTAGCCACTGAGTCAATGCCTTTCATCAGGCTGACGCCTCCTGTCAAGTACACTCCTGCAGCCAGACGCGAAAGATGGTCTTGGCAGCGCTCTCTGACTTGGTCGAGAATTTCTTTGGTTCTGAGATAAACCACTTCGTTGAGGAAGGCGCGCTCGACCTCCCCGATGACAAGCCCGCCGTCGTCTTCGATCTGTAGGATCTCGTCGTCCGGCACACCTTCGTAAAGGCAACTGGCGTCCTCGAGCTTGACCTTCTCTGCGCGTCCGTTTGGGATCTGGAGAGCTAGGGCGATGTCGTTGGTGATGTGATCGCCCCCCAGTGGGACGGACCCCGAGGCTGTGATCATGCCGTCCTGATAAAGGACATAGTCGGCAGTGCCTGCGCCGAAGTCAATCATCAGGGAGCCATTGTTCTTTGCTTCCCGACTCAGCACCACCTGTGCGGCAGCGATGGGATTAAAGACCACGTCTTCGACTTCCAGTGGAATCTCCCGAACGCAGCGGATGGCATTCTGGATGCGGGCGCGCATTCCATGGATGATGTGGTAGTCCGCCTCTAGCATCCTTCCTTCGCGACCGATGGGTTGCTTCACCCCTTCCTGGCCATCGACGACATACTGGCGCGTGACGCTGTGCAAAAAGACGTTCTGTTGTGGGATGGGCACATTTCGGGCGATCTCCTTCGCTTCTTCGACATCGTCTTCGGTGATCTCGCTCTGGTCGTCAGGCAGT
Source organism: uncultured Verrucomicrobiaceae bacterium (assembly GCA_964496625.1). Lineage (GTDB taxonomy): Bacteria > Verrucomicrobiota > Verrucomicrobiia > Verrucomicrobiales > Verrucomicrobiaceae > JACKQF01. The sequence continues at coordinate 9,025 of CAZCAL010000093.1, forward strand.
CGATAGCAACCGCGATTGTTCAGGCTCTCAATGTGTGCGCCGGTGACTCCGAGGAAGACATTGCGGATCATGACGTCGCTGCGGTCTTCCGCGCGGACCAGTGCATCATTGAGGCAGGTCTGCACTTTTTCAAAATCAACGATCTCGCCTTTGCGGACGCCTCGCGATGGAGCCTGTCCGACACCGAGGATGCGGATTGCGCCGTCGCGTTTCGCCTCGCCGACGACGACACAGATCTTCTGGGTGCCGATTTCGAGGCCTGCGTAAATGGTGGATTTGGCCATGGTAGTCTTGAGGAGTTAACGGTGGGATGGGGGGGTAGCGACGAGAGTAGCAGTGGGCACGGCGCGCAGGGCGGCGAGATCTGGCGGGCGACGGAAGGTGACGCTGGCATTATCCACTGGCAGCAAATCCATCGCATCAATCTGCCAGTGATACTGGCGCGCCTGGAGCTTCACCCGATCAAACCGCGCGAGTTGAGACTTGAGCTTCCCTGGGCCGAAGGTGACTGCTGCACCATCTTCGAACTTTGCGATCAGGGACCAGGGGTTTGGGATCTCGATGCGGCGCACGGTGTCCGCTCCTTCTTCGCAGCGGGCTTCCAGTTCCTTGAGCAAACGGATCGCCTCCTGCATGGATACATCGTGGAGGACGCCGCCGGGATTCACCTGATTGAGGGTGTCATAGTGGATGATGGGCAGTTGCGCGTATTCATCCAGAATGACCTCGCAAGGGATGGCGATTCCTTCCGCATCGACTAAGCACCCAAACCCGCTTTTCATCGGGGTTAGTTTGAGATTCGAGCATTCGATCCAGGCAATGGGATCGCGCTGGGTGACATCGATGATCAACCTGCCGTCATTGTCCTTTGCGATGCGGGCGTCTTTGACCTCTGGTAAACGGCGGAGTTTTTCCGCGAGGTGATGCATGTTCAGCGTCAATACGCTGCAACCTTCGGTGAGCCCTAGCACGCGAACGATCTTGCGCGGTGTCAGGGCACCACGCGTGTTCACTACGACTTCCCTCAGCCCAAACTTGGGATTCTCGATAAACGTCTGCTTCACCACGGTCCACCCAACGGTACCGACGACGATACCGATCACCAGCCAAGCGGCGGCTTTGAATCCGCGACGGCGCGCCTCGGCTCTTTTGTGCTCTCTGATTACCGGGGAGTCTGGCTCCAGATCGACATCGTGATGGGTGCTGCCTTCAACCTTGGCTCGTTTTGCCCGAACACCTGAGGCCCGTCGCGGGGCCTTCGTGGCCTTCGCAGCGGACTTCTTGCGATGATCTCGAGGAAAGGGAAGCATCTGGACTGAGAGGTGGGTAATCGCAGAAATCACGATCACTATTCCAATTTGTTGATGTAATCCTAATAATCAAAAGATTTGAAGTATTTTTTTCAGTTTTTAGCAAAATTACCGTTATCCACAGTGGATGTGAACAACTTGAACTCTTGTGGATGTTGTTACTGAATACACCTCTCTCCTCGTTATGGCCTACTTACCGTGGACCTGCGGCCAAGGCTGAGGCTGCCCAGGCCAACAACTGGGGTGCAGGCTGGAAGCCCGAACTACGATCTTTCTCTTTCCCCTGATGGAAGAGGATGAAGGCTGGAATTCCTTGGATGCGCAACCGCTGCCCAACTTCCGGCACCGCCTCGGTGTTGAGCTTTGCAAAAACTGCCTGCCCCGCGGTTTGTGCAGCGGCTTTTGCAAATTCCGGAGCCATCATTTTGCACGGGCCACACCACTCCGCCCAGAAATCAACCACTACGGGCAGGACCGATTGACCGATCATTCCGGCAAAGGCTTCAACGCTGGTGATGTCTACGGGCAGCGTCAGCGCAGGCAGGGACTGCTGGCAGGATGCGCAGCGGCCGCGCTGGCCCAAGCGTGCGAAGGGGACTCGGTTAACGGTGGCACAGTCTGCGCAGGGGACCAGCACACCACGTGTATCAGTTTGGAGGGATCGGCTCATAAGGGGAGGTGTTTCGAATTGACAGATGTGATTACATGACTATACATGCATATAGCGAAACAGTTTTCAACTCATTTGTCGGGTATGTCTCTCACTTCTTCATCGGTTTTGTCTGGCGGGGCTTTAGACCTCATCGCCGACTGGTTCCGTGCGTTATCAGAGCCCAGCCGGTTGAGGATCATCCGCGCCCTGGAGGGTGGGGATAAGAATATAAACGAGTTAGCGGATGCCACTGGACTCACTCAAGGAAACGTTTCGCGCCACGTGCAGTCACTTGTGGACGCAGGTATTGTCGGACGCCGCAGGGAAGGTATCTCAACAGTCTGTTTTATCGCTGACAAGACCATCGTGGACCTCTGCGAAAATGTCTGTGCCAGCATCCAGCAACGGCTGGCCAACCAAGCACAACGTCTCATCGGACCAGCCTGATCTTATTTCCAACGCGCCAACCTCTGAACATACCCATTATGAACGCCAAACACTTGCTCATCCTCGGCGGAGGCACGGCGGGAACCATGATCGCCCACCATACCCGACGCCATCTTGCCGCGAAGGACTGGAAAATTACCGTGCTGGACCGCGATGAAAATCACTACTACCAGCCCGGCTTCCTCTTTTATCCCTTCGGCCACTATACGCGTGAGCAGATCGTGAAAAAGAAACGCGACTTCATGCCGAAGGGCGTGGACTTTAAGATCGCCGAAGTTGACAAGATCACCCCAGACACAAGAAGCGTCTCTTTAAAGGACGGCAGCACAATTGAGTATGACCTCCTGGTGATCGCGACGGGTTGTCGGACTGCACCGGAGGAGACGGAGGGGATGCTCGGTGCCGAATGGAGGAAGAGCATCTTTGACTTCTACACCTTTGACGGTGCCGCAGCGCTGCGGGATCAACTGGCGGTGTGGGAGGGCGGAAACCTCGTCGTCCATATCACGGAAATGCCCGTGAAGTGTCCGGTCGCCCCGCTAGAGTTCGCATTCCTCGCAGAATCCTTTTTCAGAGAACGTGGGATGCGCGAAAATGTACACATCACCTATGTGACGCCGCTGACAGGTGCCTTTACCAAACCAAAGGCTGCCAAAAAGTTGAGTCACCTGCTCACGGACAAAGGCATCAAAGTCGAAACGGACTTCGCCGTTGAGCGCATCGATGGAGAAGCGAAAAAACTCATCTGCTATGACGGACGCGAAGTTCCTTTTGATTTGCTAGTCACCACACCCACAAACATGGGGGCGGAGGTGATTCGCGATTCAGGGCTCGGCGATGATCTGGATTTCGTTCCCACCCAAAAGCACACGCTGCAGTCCCTCAAATACCCGGATGTATTCATCCTCGGCGATGCCACGAACGTTCCGACTTCGAAGGCTGGCTCCGTAGCGCACTTTGAGGCAGAAGCGCTGAGCGAAAATCTCCTGCGCTACATCGCGGGCAAACCATTGCTTGAGGACTTTGACGGTCACGCGAACTGCTTCATCGAGTCTGGGAACGGCAAGGCACTCCTCATCGATTTCAACTACGAGATCGAACCTCACGAAGGCGGATTCCCCTTCGCCTTTGGCCCGATGAAACTGCTGGAAGAAAGCCGCATGAACCACCTCGGAAAACTGGCCTTCCGCCACGTTTATTGGAATATCCTGATGCGCGGTAGGCCTCTCCTGGGCATCAATCGCATCAAAAAAGCACCCGCAACCCATTAACCACCCACCCAAAAGACCATGCAAAAGATCATCGCAGGCACCACCGTCGAAGTCAACGAAGAGGGCTACCTCACGGACATGAACCAATGGACCATCGCCATTGCAGATGCGATCGCAGCAGAAGAGTCCGTCGGTCCGCTCACAGAAGCCCACCACAAAGTCCTGACCTATCTCCGCGACCTGCAAAAGCAGAGCGCTACCATCACGATTCGCGGAGTCGGTAAGAGCGGCGTCGTCACCACCAAAGAACTGTACGACCTTTTCCCTGGTGGCCCACTAAAGAAAGCCTCCAAAATCGCAGGCATCCCAAAGCCCGTCGGCTGCATCTAAGCGCCTCCCCATCTCCAATCTGCCAAACCACTTCCCGCCATGTCCACATCCGAAACCAAACCCGTCAAGAAAGTCTGCATCATCGTGTCCAAAGGCTCATTGGACGGCGTGTATCCCGCGCTG
>CAZCAL010000094.1:0-11304 GCA_964496625.1 uncultured Verrucomicrobiaceae bacterium
GATTCTCTTTGATGCTGCGGGCAAAACCCAGATCGTCACCCTGGCGGTGCCCTGGGTGATTAGCTATGCCGCCACCGATGGCGCAGAGATCTGGCGGGCGGAGTGCCTGGATGGCGAAGTCACCCCATCTCCAGTCTATGCAGGCGGCACTTTGTTGGTCGTCAGCCCGTCGAACAGGCTGCAAGCCATCCGGCCTGATGGTCAGGGTGATGTCACGCAGACTCACCTGGACTGGATCGCAGAGGACGGCATCCCCGATGTCACCAGCCCTGTCAGCAATGGCGATCTCGTCTTTGTGATCGACACCGGCGGCACGCTGACCTGCTACGATGCCAAGACTGGTCGCAAGCAGTGGGAGCACGATACTGAGGAGGAATGCAAGGCCTCGCCCAGTCTCATAGGCGACAAGCTGTACCTCATCACCGCAAAAGGCACGCTCATCGTCGCTGCCGCTGCGCGTGAATACCAGGAACTAGCGCGGTCTGATCTGGGAGAACAAGTCTATGCCAGCCCAGCCTTTGCCCACGGGGAGATCTTCGTGCGCAGCCTGAAGCGGCTGCTTTGCATTGGCGGGGAGGGCGGGCGGTAATCCGTGATCAACCACTAATGATCCTTCCCCCGCGTCTTCTTCAGCAGATCCAGTGACATGTCGGATGTCTTTGGTTTCATCTTTTCAAACTGCTCATGCTGCTCTGGCGTCAGTTCTTTATCCAAATCGGCGAGCACTCGGATGAGAATGGTTTGGACGTTGGTGATCGTCTCGGTGCGCACCACGGTAAGCTCATCCACCGCCCCGCTGACCAACTCCTTAAAGCGAGAGCGTTGCGCCTCAGTGGGGTGGAGCTTTTCCAATTGCTTCAGCGCAGCTTCATTCCAGAAAGCTGGGTTTTCGCGTTTCTTGGCGATGGCTTTTTCAAGAACGACGCCCAGGAAAACGCCCACGATGACGCTGACAAAGACCAGCACCGTGACCAAACATCCCGCCTTAAAACGTCGCGTCACCATGTCGGGACCCAGGCCTCCATCGTCACATTTTGTTCCAGCTCTGGTCTGCTGATGCCCGTGTCATACCAGTCCGCCAAGGCAAAGGCACCCGCAGCAAGGCAGGCCGCCAGCCCGATCCATAGCGCACGACCGCCGAAGACGGCCAGCAGATCTTCCCAGGGTTCGACTGGTGCAGCCTGCCAGTGTGCGATGACGCGAGTATGAAAACCCAGCGGTAGGTCTGCATAGGCTTCCTCCATGCCCTGCCGGGCGACAGTCGCAGCGCGTTGCCAGCGATCTTCAAAAGATGGATTCGAGTTCATGACGGTTTTTCAAATTCAGATTTCATTACCTGCTGCGCAATCTGTCGCAGCTTGCGACGCGCTCGCATCGCCCGCATTTTGACCATGGGTCGGGTCCAGCCCGTGAGTTGGCTGATCTCCAGCGTGGAGCGCTCCTCCAAATCCAGGAGGGTCAAAACCAACCGGTCTGGGGGTGAAAGATGGGAAAGCAATTGAGTCACCACCGCGAGAGCGTCCGATGATGAGGCCTCGGGAGCGGGCGCGGCCTGGTTCATCAAGAATTCCAGCCACTGCTCCTGGCCTTCGCCCAGATCTGCCCAACGCCACTCGGGCCGGGCGCGCTCTGCCCGCAGCGCGTCGAGACAGGTGCGCACGGTCAATCGCGACACCCAGTGATCGAAGGGAATGCCCGCACGTTCCTGATAGCCCTCCAGCTTTTGCAGCAGCTTCACAAAGACCTCCTGCATCAGGTCTTCCTCGCTGCCCCGACGGGGCAGGTGGTTGCGCACGATGCGCCGCACGAGGGGATTCAGGTGATCGATCAACGCGTTCGCAGCGGATAAATCCCCCGTCTTCACGCGTTGAACGCACACCGTCACATCGAAGGCGTCCTGCATCACGGCTGCGCAAAGTTATCGGACAAAGTTTCCACACTGCTGATTCAACGCGATACAGCCCAGATTGGTAACTGATTTTTTTGCCGGAGCCCAACGCAGTCTGGCGACTGCGCCTGCGGTGGGCTCCATGTAGGCGGGCTCGCCAGAGCACGTTCTTGGTGCGACTGTTACACCACCTGACCTCCGCTGACGCACAATTCCTGGCGTGGCGATTGACACCTGCTGGGGAAACCTGCCAGCATAGACTGCAAATGCTCTCCTTCCTGAAGCCCGCGCCTGCGATCGACCGTCTGCCACCGGAAAACATCGACCCTGAATATCGTCGGCTGCGGCTGCGGGTGTTTGCCGGGATCTTTTTGGGTTACGCAGCCTACTACTTGGTGCGGAAGAATTTTTCGTTGGCGATGCCAGACATCCTCAAAGAATACCCACAGTATTCAAAGGCCCAGCTTGGGACAGCGATGACGGGCCTGTCCATCGCTTATGGGTTCTCGAAGTTCTTAATGGGCAGCGTATCGGATCGCAGCAACCCGCGTTATTTTTTACCCCTGGGCTTGCTGCTGTCTTGCGCGGTGCTGATGATCTTTGGTTTTGTGCGGGAGGTCTATCTGTCGCTGACGCTCATGATCGTGCTGCAAACGCTCAACGGCTGGTTTAACGGCATGGGCTGGGCTCCATGTGGCAAGACGATGGTGCACTGGTTCAGCACCAAGGAGCGGGGGCGGGCGGTCTCCTTGTGGAATGTCGCACATAACGTCGGTGGCGCGATGGTGGCAACGATTGCGTATGCAGGCGTGATGATCTTCGGGGATTGGGGGGCGAAGTTTTACTTCAACGCTTTTGTTTCTGCCGGGATCGCGGTGCTAGCATACTTTTTGATCCGAGATACGCCGCAGAGCTGCGGGCTGCCGCCTGTGGAGGAATATAAGAACGACTATCCACCCAACTACAGCGCCGCCCATGAGCGCACCTTTTCGTTCCGCGAGATCTTTCTGGTGCATGTCTTTCGCAACAAGCTGCTGTGGTGCATCGCGATTGCGAACGCGTTCGTCTATTTCGTCCGCTACGGCGTGGTGGACTGGGTGCCGACGTATCTCCAGACGGCAAAGGGTTTTACGTTCCAGCAATCCAGCACTGCCTGGGCGCTTTTTGAATGGGCGGCGGTGCCGGGCACCATTTTGTGTGGCTGGATGTCTGACAAAGTCTTCAAATCCCGCCGGGCACCTGCAACGATCCTTTTTATGGTGCCGACGTTGCTCGGATTGATTGTCTATGGCCTAAACCGCAATGGACCGCTGTGGATCGATCTTGCCGCACTGTTCACGATTGGCTTCTTCATCTATGGCCCCATCATGCTGATTGGGCTGCAGGCTCTGGATATGGTGCCAAAGAAGGCCGCGGGCACCGCAGCGGGCTTTACCGGTTTCTTCGGGTATGTCTTTGGCTCAGCCTTTGCAGGCACGGGTGTTGGCTGGATCGCCCAGAATTGGGATTGGAGTGGGGTCGTGATCGCAATGTGTGTCTGCTCCGTATTAACCATGGTCTTCAGCGCGTTCACTCTGGGACATCGTGCCGAAAGCAACGCTGCTGCTGAATGAAATCGCTCCTCTCTCTCCTCATCACCCTCGCCGCGACAGGCATTTGGGCTCAACCCATCGTCATCGCCCATCGTGGGGCCAGTGGTTATCTGCCAGAGCATACACTGCCCGCGAAAGCCTTGGCCTATGCCCAAGGGGCGGACTTTTTGGAGCAGGACATTGTGCTGAGCAAAGACGATGTCCCCGTGGTGCTGCACGACACGCAGATCGATACTGTCACGGACGTCGCGACACGTTTTCCTGATCGCAAACGACCTGATGGCCGCTACTACGCGCTGGATTTCACTTTGGCAGAGCTCAAGCAACTGCAAGTCACGGAGCGCTTCGATGCGAAGACGGGGAAGCAAGTCTATCCGGGGAGGTTTCCAGGCGGCACCTCGCGGTTTGAGATCGCGACTTTGGAGGAGGAACTGCAGTTCATTCAGGGCTTGAATCACAGCACCGGAGGCAAGACCGGCATTTATCCTGAGATCAAACGGCCTGCCTGGCATCGCGATCAGGGTCATGACATCAGCACCATCGTGCTGCCTGTTCTGCGAAAATATGGCTACGCCACCAAAGAAGATGCCTGCTGGCTGCAATGCTTTGAGTGGCCTGAGGTGCAGCGCCTGCGCACTGAACTAGGCTGGCAAGGCAGGCTGGTTTTGCTCATGGGAGGCAGTGACAAAGCAGTGCTGGCAGACGTGGCGCAGATCGCCGACGGGATCGGCCCTCCGATCAACAGCGTCGTCGCTGGGAAGACCGTGGCGGAGCGGCACATCACCAGCCTCGTTGCCAATGCGCACGCCGTTGGGCTGAAGGTGCACCCCTACACGCTGCGGGTCGATGACCTGCCAAAGTGCGTCCGCTCTGCCGATGAGTTGCTGGAGCTACTTGTGAATGAGGCCGGGATCGACGGCCTTTTCACGGACTTCCCCGACGTGATGGTTCAGTGGCGGTCAAAGCGCCCTCAGAAATGAGGGCAGTCGCATCAAACGCTGCCCCAACGTAGTCTGGCGACTGCGCCTACGCTCTGTATGAAGTAGGCGTGCTCGCCAGAGCACGGGACGGAGGGCTAAATGCCTTGGCGGCACCAAATTATGCCTTTGCAGGGCTATGCGTATCGCAATGTTCCGCCTCTGGATCGGTCTCTTCGATCTGGGCGTTGTCCTTGAGAAACTGCAAGGTGTTCTGCATCAGGAGATCGTCCGCAACGGCGCGCACGGTGCCATCGCGTTGAGCTTCGGAGATGAACTTCTTCACTGGCTTGCCGCTGCGGCTAGCCATGTTCGCCAGCACGGCGCTGAGCTGCTGCTCCGAGACTTGGATTTTCTCTTTCTTGCTGATCTCTTCCAGGATGAAGCTGACCTTCACGTTTTGACGGGCCTGATTGACGGCAGTGTTCAGAATTTCGTCCTGATGTTCCATGAGCTGCTCATTCGTCATCCCCTGGCGGAGAGCGCGGGCGGCGATGTCGTTGGTGTGCTTTTGGGCGGCGCGATTGACCACTTCTTCAGGCAGGTCAAACTCGATCTTCTCAAACAAGTGGGCGATGACTTGGTTCCCCAGCGCGGTGTCGCGTGCTTGTTCACGGCGGCGGCGAATGGCTTCTTTGATTTCGCCACGGAGCGTCTCCTCGGTCATTTCGTCGCCACCGATTTTCTTGATGAACTCGGCATTGATTTCTGGCAACTCCTTTTCCTTCACGCCGCTGCAACTGACGGCGAATTCGACGGTCTTGCCGCGCATCGGTTCAAAGGTAAAGTCTTCGGGAAGGTCGATTTTGCACACCCTGCAGGCCTGCGTAAAAGCCGGGAAGGAAGTCTTCCTCGGCGTCGAGGAGGAACCACTGGTCGTCCACTTTGACAAGATGCACGGGTGCCTCAGGGAAAGCCTCGCTGACAGGCTGGCCATCGACGCTGCCTGTGAAGCTTAGTACGACGCAATCACCATTACCGGCGGCACGATGAACATCGGTGTAGCTGGTGTAACGCTCGCGCAGGTGGAGGAGATCGTGATCAACGTCCGCGTCCGCCACTTCGATGCGTGGCAGCTTGACGGGGATCGCCTTGTACTCGGGAAGCTCGAAGCGCGGGGTGAGGCTGACCTCAATGGCGAAGGAGAAGGAGCCATCGGTGGGGTGCACGGCTTGATCCTTCATGTCGAGGACGTTTAGAACTTCCAGCCCCTCGCTCTTCACTGCCTGCTGGAGGGCCGCATTGGCGATCTCGCGCTGAGATTCGTTGACGATTTCTTGCTGATACTTTTTCAGAACGACGGCCTTGGGCACTTTGCCGGGGCGATAGCCAGGGAGCTTGACGCTGGCGGCATAGCGGGTAGCAAGCCGATCTTCCTGCTTGGCCATGTCTTCGCGGGTTGCGTGGACGTGGATGGTGGCTTTGCAGTTGGGGTTGTGTTCGACGTTGATGTTCATGAAAATCGGGGGCGAAGACGAGGCGGGTTGGGGGGGCTTTTCCGGTGCAGGCCAAGGAGCCTGCCGCAACCGGGAAAATGGGCGGGAAGACTAGAACACGATTGTCACTTTGACAAACAGAGAACTTTGGCTGCCTATTTTTGCGTTATTTTACTGCGCCGGGGGTCCCTAAGAGGGAAGGCATTTGTTGGAATCCTGGAATCAGCGGCGCACCAGGAAGGTTCAGGTCGGGGGCGGGTGCCCCCGTCTCACTCTTGAACAGGCGGAGGAAGTCGCTGTCGGTGGTCAAAATCAGTCGGGTGTCAGGGGTAATCGCTTTTTTGTAGGCATCCAGAGTGGCCAGAAAGCGGAAGAGCTCCACTGCGTCAGGGCTCTGATTGTAGGCTTTGGCATAGATCTCCGTGGCCTGGGCATCTGCGGCTCCTTGGACCTCCTGGACCTTGCGATAGGCGCCGGACGAAATGGTCAGGAGCTCGCGCTCCTTTGTCCCACCGATTTTTGCTGCCTCGCCTTCCCCCTCGGACCGATAGCGCTCCGCGATCTGCTCGCGCTCACTGATCATACGTTCGTAAATGGTGGCGCTGACACTGTCGTTGTAATTGAGGCGCTTGAACCGGACGTCCAGCAATTCAATGCCCAGACCGCGCACCTTGGGCTGGGCGGCGACGAGGATGTCGTGTTCCAGCTCGGTGCGGCCACGGGTGATGGGCGGCAGGACGCCAATCCGCGAATCCAGCGTCGTGGTCACGGTATCGTCGCGGATGGCCTGGCGTTCCTTCGAGGTGCGCACAGACTCAATAAAGTCGTGACGTGCAATGACGGTGCGGGTCTCGCTGCCGAGAATGTCATCGAGGCGGGACTGGGCGCTGCGTTCATCGCGCAGTTGCTGAAGGAAGAGCAGGGGTTCGGTGATGCGCCAGCGACCAAAGGTATCAGCGACGATGTACACCTTATCTTTGGTGGGCATTTTGGTAGCTGGGCCGTCCCACTCCAGGACGCGCTTTTCAAAGCGATTGACCATTTGGACGAAGGGCACCTTGAAGTGCAGACCGGCGTCTCGAATTGGCTCGCCAACAGGTTGGCCGAATTGGGTAATGACGACCTGCTCCACCTCATCCACGGTGTAGAGGCTGGAGTTGATAAGGATGAACAGGGGCAGGACGATGAGTCCGATAAGAATGGATGGCTTCATAGCGAAGAAAGTTAGGAAAGGTGGATTCAGCGAGCGCCGGTGGTCGCGGCGTCTGGGATGGCCATGTGGGGGATGAAGTTGGTGGCCTTGTCGTCCAGGATGATCTTTCCTGGCGTAGCACCGAGGATTTCAGCCATCGTTTCCAGGTAGAGGCGGTTGCGGGTAACTGCGGGTGCCTTCAGGTATTCCGCCAAGATCGCGCTGAAGCGGGACACATCCCCTTCCGCCTCATTCACGCGGCGGGTCGCATAGCCTTCCGCTGCGGATTGCATTTTCTCAGCTTCGCCGCGCGCCTTGGGCACTTCCCGGTTGTAGTCCCCAGTGGCTTTGTTGATCATCTGCTCCTTCTCCTGCTGGGCGCGATTCACCTCGTCAAAGCTCAACTGCACAGGCGGCGGTGGATTGACATTGCGAAGCTGAACCTGATCAATGTGGATGCCCATCTTCAAGTCAGCGACGAGTTGTTGCAGGCGCTCAAGGGAGACCGTCTCCATTTCTTGGCGGCCAATGGTCAAGACTTCATCGACGCTACGATCACCCACGACCTCACGCATGACAGCCTGAGAAAGGTCGCGCAGTGTCTGGGGCGGTTCACGGAACTCGAAGACGTAGGCCTTTGGGTCAGCGATGTGATATTGGACGACCCACTCGACGACCACAGCGTTCAAGTCGCCAGTGACCATGTTTTTTTCACCTTCCTGGTCATCGTGCGAATACGGGGACTGATAGGGATTGGAATTGCCCGGCGTCGCGTAGCCGAATTCCAGCTTCAACTGCCGCTGCACCTCCACCAGAGTGATGGTATCAATGCCAAAGGGCAGCTTGAAATTCAGGCCCGGGCCGACGTTTTGGAGCCAGCCGCCGAACCGCTGCACGACCGCCACGGAATTCGCCGGAACCTGATAGGCACAGGTCAGGAGGCCGATGACAACCAGAATCGCGACTCCGATCCCTGCCGCAAATTTGGGATTGAACCGAAATTGGGATGGATCTGGAAGTCGGGCGAAGGGAGAAGAGGGATGGTCAGGCATAAAAGAGGAAGCGTTGGATGAAAGTTACGTCCCGAAAAGACTGCTGGTGGCGAATCGCCGTCAATGCAACCCGAATGCGGCTGATTACCGGGCATTGGTCATCGGATGACAAACCCTAAACGAATCCGTATCTTCATTTGCAGGAATCACCGATTACGGCATCTTTAGAGGACGATGGCGACAATTACGAACGAGAAACTCATGGGCCACTCCCAGTGGCTGGACAGTGAGGGTAAGAAGGGCAGAAAGCTGGATGAAACCGGTATGAATCTGGCTGGGGCTGTATTGACGGATTTGAATTTGGAGAGAGCCCATTTTGTCGGGACGACTCTTTCCAAGGCAAACTTTTCAGGCGCCAACCTTTTTAAAGCCGACTTCAGCGGGGCGAATCTTGACGGTGTCAATTTCAGCGGCGCAGATCTGCGGGGTGCAGACATGGGCGGCGTGTCCATGCGTCATGCAAATCTGAGCGGTGCCAAACTCAGCGGAGCAGATCTGAGCGGTGCGAATTTGCAGAGGTCAAATTTGACGAATGCAGACTTCACCGATGCTGATCTGATCGCCGCAGATCTCACCGATACCACGCAGGCTGGGATGTTGCTGGCTGGTGCCAAACTGGCAGACACGCGTGGCCTCACAGGTGCCTGATCACAGGGCCTAATCGGGTGGTTGGGAAAAAAATGGCAGGGGCTTGAATAAGTCCCGGGGTGTCCCGTCGAACGCATTGAACACAAACCAATCGTTCACCCACACCATCATGAAAACAATCCTCGCCATCCTTGCCATCGTCACCACCCTGGGAATCGCTGTTCCTACTGTCGCCAATGCCGACCACGGTAGCGGGGCCCGCCGCGTCGTAAGCTATCTTCCATGTGGCCGCCCCGTCTATGCGACTTATCAGGTTATCGGGTTTGACCGTTGCGGAAACCCCATCGGCCAGTGGGTCACATCGCGCCCAAGCTGTGGGTGCAGCCTCTGCAATCCACGCCCAAGCTACGGCAGCAGCTACGGAGGCTATCGTGGAGACTACCACGGCCATTCCCATGGTGACTCCTGTGATCGCGGTAGCTACTATCGCCGCTCTGGCGGCGGTGTGAGTTGGTCTTTCTCCTTCGGGCGGTAAGACTCCGTCGATCCACATTCATTCACCCCAACAAAACGGGGCGTCCACATCGGACGCCCCGTCTTCATTTCCAGATCAGCCTCCGTGGCACATCACAGGTTCCCCATCGCTACCGATGCCACTGCTCAATCGCCATACCATCACCAGCGCGGCGACGGTCGCCAAAGCGCGCTGAACGGTGCGGAGCGTCTGCGGCTGGAGGCGACTGCCCATCCAGTGGAGTTGGGTTTGCGCCAGCCAAAGCAGGGGCAGCGTGCCCAACGCAAAGGCGGCTGAAAACTCGGCACCCCGCGTGGGCGAGCCATTCGCTGCGGCAAGGCCCAGCATGAGGTAGAGCGGTCCGCAGGGTAGCAGGGGCGTCACGAGCCCAAGCAGCGCTGCACGCGTTGTCGCAGGCATTTGAAAGGCACGCTGCTGGATGCGACGCAGAGGTTTGGAAAGAAGTGCAGGCTTTGGTAAAAACCGATCAAGCCCTAGGCCAACCATTGCAAAAGCAGCGACAAGCAACCACGGCAGAATCCACCCACCGCTATTCTGCACCCAGCGCAGCGGCACCATGCCGATGAGGCCTGCAATCGCGCCCGCAGTCGTGTAGGCGATGATGCGTCCTGCGTGGTAGAGAGCTGTCGCAGTGAGGAAGGATACTTCTTTCCCACCCTGCTTCGGAGTTAGCGCCCAGGAGCATGACAGCGGGCCGCACATGCCCACGCAGTGCACACTGGTGATGAGGCCCACCACAAAGGCGGCTAGGCTGGTATCAATGCTCTGCATGGACGGCAGCGCCGCCTCCTAGTGTGGATTCGCTCAGCGGCACGACAGCGGGTTGATGCTTCACAGCGAAAAAGATGAACGCCGCCCAGAGGCAGACGAAGCAGACAAAAAACACCGCCACGAATAACCAAGGCCTATTGGATAAAATCTTTGGCATTGAGGGGCGCGTCTGTGTTGATTCTGGGGTCTGGTCCGAGCAATTCTAAACGTCGGGTAATGGAGAATGATCCACTATCCAGGTTCGTTGCACGCACATAAAACGTAAGTCCAGGCTTGAAGCTATCCCTGGGGATGCTGACGACGAGGCTCTTCTGCTCTTCCACCTGCGGGCCAAGATCGAGTTCATCTCCCAAGCCGTTGATTGAGACGCCTTCCGGCAACGTCCCATCAATCGTGAGCTTGAAGCGCGCGGGTTTATTGAGCTTGTTGATGACTCGCACGAGGAACTGATTCCGCACGGTGGTCTCCGTCAGGTAGTAGGGAGCACCAGACATGCGCACAGCGCTAGCACGTTGGGGCTCAATCTTCGTCAGCGCGGTGGCAAATGCGGCCACGCCAGCCAGCATCAAGACCGTGTAAAGAATAATGCGCGGGCGAAGGAATCGTGTCTTCCCACCGTGAAACCCGACGTGCGAATCATAACGAATCAGGCCAGTCGGGCGACCCACCTTCACCATGATATCATCACAAGCATCCACACAAGCAGCACAGCCAATGCACTCAAGCTGCAGACCATTGCGGATATCGATGCCAGTTGGGCAGACCTGAACACAGCGATTGCAGGAAATACAAGCACCTGCATCGGGGTCACTGACCTTCCCACGAGGTTCCCCGCGCTTTTGATCGTAACCAATCACTAACGAATGATCATCCGTCAGCGCAGATTGAAGACGCCCGTAGGGGCACATGATGACGCAGAACTGCTCACGGAACCAACTGAAGCTTCCGTAGAGCAGGAAGGTCAAAACAAAGACGATACCAAAGGCCAGGAAGTGCTCTGAAGGAGGCCCAGACATCATCTGATACAGTCCCTTGATCGAAACGAAGTAGCTGAGGAAAATGTGCGCGATGACAGCCGCAATAAGAACAAAAACGGTGTGCTTAAATACGCGCTTGAAGATCTTAGCACCCGTCCACGGTGCCGCGTCTAGCTTGCGGCGGGCGCGCTTCGCGGCGCGGGCGAACGGTCCGTCGGACGGCAGAAGCGACGGGCGAGCGTCCGTGCGCAGGCGGTGGGGATTTCCGGCGCCGAGGCGATTGATGAAGACTTGGA
>CAZCAL010000094.1:11314-13088 GCA_964496625.1 uncultured Verrucomicrobiaceae bacterium
TCCCCATCAATCCAGCGTTCGACACGACGGAAAACGTGCTCAAGAAACAGCGTGTACGGGCAGGTCCAGCCGCACCAAACACGGCCAAAAAGGGATGTCACAAAGAAGAGCGAAAAAGCCAGCCCCGTGATGAAAAAGGAACCCACCCACATGTCCTGGGTGGCAATGGTCAATCCGAAGAAGTGAAAGCGCCTCCCGACAGCATCCAGGAAGACAGCGGGGTAGCCATTGATCGGAATCCATGGCAGGGCCACATAGACGATCAGCAGCACAGCGGCGACGAGTCGCCGCAATTGGGTGAACCTGCCCCGCACATCCGATGGGTGAATGTATTTGCGGGAGCCATCAGCATTGATGGATGAGAGGGAAGTAAGGTTAGGCTGGTCTTTCATGGTGGGTGGATCAGCCAAAATTCTGGGTGGCTGATCCGGTCCTCCGGGTCAAAATCGATCAAGGTTTAGCGGTTGCTGGTGCGGGGGGTGCAGGTGCCGCAGGTGATGGTGCGGCTGGGGGAGCACTCGCTGGTGCCGGAGTGGCCGCGGCACCTTTCAATGGAGAGTCTGGAGCCAGGGTGGCAGGCTCGCCTTGTTTGTGGTGGCTCAGAATGTAGGCCAGCACTTCGGCGGAGCGACGGATGCCCAGAGCTGGCTCCCAAGGTGGCATGCCCTTGGTCAAGTCAGGCGAACCCTTGCGAATGATCTCCAGCACTTGGGTTGGGTTGGTGCCATACTTCCATTCGCTGTCCGCGAGAGGCAATCCGATCAGAGTTGGGATCTCTGGGTGGGTCTTTTTGGACATCAAGTCTGCGCCGTGGCAGGCCACACAAAAGGTGGTGAAGGTCACTTTACCGGCATCGACAACTTTGGCATCAAGGGACATCGCCCAGAGCTTTTCATCCGTGAGTTCATTGGAGGCTTTTTGACTTTCCCCACTGATCGCGGCTAAGGCTTGGTCGATCGCTTGGCTGTCGGTGCGGCCAACCCCAAATTGATAGTAGGCGAGCCATGCGATGACGAACCACACCATGGTGATATACCAAGTGAATAGCCACCAGTTTGGCAGCTTCTGATCATACTCTTGAATGCCGTCGTAAACGTGATCGCGTAATTGCGGCTCGCCTGAATTTTGCTGTGCTTGGTTGTCCATGGCAGGGTGGCGGGGGGTTCGAGTTAGAGAGGTTGATCCTTATCCAGTGGCAGCTCCGCCATGTGGTCCGTTTTGTCTGACTTTAAGAGCATGGCGCGGATGACCATCGTTCCGTAAAAGATCATCGTGAAGGCAAAGGCACCGACGGCGATGATGAGACTCCAGTTTTCAAAAATGACGCGTTTAAACATGGCGGTAGTGAGGAGTGGATGAGGTTCGGTGAAGGATTACTGCGCGCCAGCACCGGGCGCGACGCTGCGATAGACGTCTGGGTTACCGGGCTTCAGCGGGAACGGAACGACCGCTGGATTTGCAGCAGGATCTTTTGGCTTCGGTGTATCGTACTTACCCAGTTGGAGAAGATAAGCGGTCAGAGCGACGATCTTTTTGTCAGGCGTGGTTTGCAGGCCTTCTTTTTGGAGTTCTTCGACGATCTTGATGCCTTGCTGGATCGCTTCTTCCTTGATCACATCGCTGGTCTTCGGTGGATAAGGTTCACCCATTCCAGCCAGCACGGCGATCTTGTTTGGCAGCGCCTTTTGATCAAACGTCTCTTCGAAGAGCCAGGGATAACGAGGCATCAAAGAACCAGCAGACATGCTCTCTGGATCGCGCATGTGGTTGAAGT
>CAZCAL010000095.1:0-11603 GCA_964496625.1 uncultured Verrucomicrobiaceae bacterium
ATCTGGGGTGGGTTTACCGGGAAGAATGACCAGACGCCGAAGGGCCGCTGTGGGCGATGGGGCAGGGGTGACGCTCGTGGAAACCACCTGTGCCCGTGGGGCGGGACGGTCGGATGGGGCGGCCGCTGTAGGTACTAAAACTGTGCCAGCTTTCCCTGCCGCTGGTGTCACGGTAGCGGGTGGCTTGATGGTGATGGTTGGCCGCACATACCCACTCGGTAATGCGGCTTTGGGTGCGACGACTGGGGGAGCGGCCTGCGGCAGAGGCAGGAACTCATCCTCGCCCGCCACCACGCGGACGGTCGCCGTGATGAGGATGATAAAGCTCAGAAGCCAATGTTTTTGCCGCATTTTCGCGCTGGTTTTACCATGGTGGCCGTTTTTTGGCAACCCTGTCGTTCAGCTGAATTTGGGTTTGGCGTCCGATTTCAATGAAATCTTGTCCGATGCCAGGGAATCCTGTTAGCGTTGACAATATCTCCCACTATGAAACCGACCGTCATTCTTGCTGTCTTGTTGAATTGCTCTCATCTGTGGGCTGCGCCCGAAATCACCTTCAAGCGCCAGCAACTTCACGGCGACTTCTATTCAGAAGGGGCGGCCATCGGAGACATCAACGGAGATGGCAAACCGGACGTCGTCGCAGGGCCGTTCTGGTGGGAGGGGCCGACGTTTGAGAAGCAGCACGCCTACTACGAGCCGAAGATTTTCAGCATCAATGGCTACTCCGACAATTTCTTTGCCTACGTCCACGACCTGACCGGCGATGGAAGGAACGACATCCTCATTCTGGGTTTCCCGGGCAAAGAGGCACGGCTGTATGTGAACCCAGGTGTCCATGATGACAAACCTTGGCCCATGCACATCGTCGCCGACGTAGTGGACAATGAATCTCCCGTCTTCACCGACATCACCGGCGATGGCAAACCGGAGATCGTGTGCAGCACGGGTGGAAAGTTTGGCTGGTTCGAGCCGAATTATGAGAACCCGACCGAAAAATGGCCCTTTGTTGGTGTCACGGAAGACATGAAAGTGGCAAAGTTCACCCACGGCCTCGGCGTTGGTGATGTGAACGGCGATGGGAAACTGGATCTGCTTGAGGCAAGGCGCTGGTGGGAGAACAACGGCTCTACCAAATGGACGCAGCACAACTTCGCTGCCGGAGTCGGTGGTGGCGCACAGATGTTCGCGTACGACTTCGATGGCAACGGCACCAACGATGTGTTCACCAGCTTGGCAGCGCATCGTTATGGGGTGGCGGTGTATTTGCAGAACAATCCTGCGCCTAATCAGCCGACTTGGAAGCAGGTGATGCTGGCCAGTGAGCAGCCGCAGGACAACGACTATGGTATCGTTTTCTCTCAGCCACATGCGGCGTATCTTGCTGACATCAATGGTGATGGGGTGAAGGACATCGTCACCGGCAAGCGCTACTGGGCGCACAATGGACATGACCCTGATGAGCGGGGACACCGGGTCATTTATTGGTATGAAACGAAGCGCGATGGCAAAGGCGGCGTCGAATTTGTCCCCCACCTCGTTGACTCTGAAAGTGGTGTGGGCGTCGATGTGCAGGTCGGCGATGTGAATGGCGACGGTTTGCCCGACATCGTCGTTGGCAACAAAGGCGGTGTCTTCATCCTCACGCAGGAACGCAAAGAATCCACTGCGGCGGTGGCACCGGTGAAATTGTATGGTCCAGGTTTGAAGTCACAGCAGGATTACGCGCATGGCCAGTCGCCTGCCGAAGCGCTGAAAAGTCTGCAACTGCCTAGTGGATTCAAAGCTGAACTGATCGCCGCAGAGCCTGACCTCGTGCAGCCGATAGCCTTTACCTTTGACGAGCGTGGGCGTATTTGGGTCATTGAGGGGAACAGTTACCCGAAGCCACGCGAGACTGGCTCAGGCCAGGATCGTATTCTCATTCTGGAGGATAAAGACGGCGACGGCACGTTCGAGACTCGCAAGGTCTTCTGCGAAGGCATCAACCTAGCCAGCGGTATCGAATTAGGTTTCGGTGGTGTGTGGGTGGGGGCGGCGCCGTATTTGATGTTCATTCCTGACCTCGATCACGATGACCGCGCGGACGCTTTGAATGGGACTCATGCGTCCAATGAGAACTTTAAGGTCTATGCGTCCTATCCTCAGGTTCCCGGCGTGAACTTTACCGCCTATGCCCTCCTTGATGGCTGGGGCTCTCAAGACACCCACGAGACGCTAAACAGTTTTATCTGGGGCCCAGACGGCTGGTTGTATGGCTGCCATGGAGTCTTCACGCACAGTCAGGTTGGCAAGCCAGGCACTCCGGATGACCAACGCACCGCCATCAATGCGGGCGTGTGGCGGTATCACCCAGTGCGGCATGAGTTTGAAGTCTTCGCGGAGGGCACCAGCAACCCTTGGGGCCTCGATTACGATCAGTATGGAGAGTTCTTCGTCACTGCCTGTGTTATCCCACATCTTTACCACATCGTTCCCGGCGGGCGGTATCAAAGGCAGGCGGGACCGCATCTCAATCCGTACACCTACGATGACATCAAGACGATCGCAGATCACGCGCACTACGCGGGCAATCCGCGTCCTGATGTGACCTTTGATAAAGCGACTGGTGCCGGTGTCATGAACGAAGACACGAACGCTCTTGGCGGAGGTCATGCCCATTGCGGACTAGCGATTTATCAAAGCAGCCTTTTCCCGCCGACGTATCGCAATCAATTCATTTTTGGCAATCTCCACGGGCACCGATTGGTGACGGATTACACGGACGTGCACGGCAGCACCTACATCGGCAAGCACGGTGCGGACTTCATGCGCAGCAACGACATGAATTTCATTCCGGTGACGCAAAAGGTGGGACCCGATGGCGCGCTGTATGTGAGTGACTGGAGCGATAAACAAGTCTGCCACCGGGGGAGCAATGCCGTTGAGAACTGGGATCGGAGCAATGGGCGGATTTATCGGGTGACGTATGCCGGGCCGCCGCCCACGTCCGACTTGTCCGACAAGTCCGACCTTCCCAAAGCGCCGTTTGATCTGGCAAAGGAGTCGGATGAGAATCTGGCCCGGCTCGCGGTGCAGACGGGTAACGAGTGGTTCTCACGCATGGCGCGGCGGGCGCTGATGGAACGTGCGATAGATCGAGAGCTTGATGTGCCAAGTCTCAAAGACCCTGGAGCGAAACAAACACCCAAATGGGTTTGGGCTACACATTGCATCGAGAGGACACGAAACCCAAATGCGACCAGTCACATTATCAATTCAAGAAATACCGATGAAAACGCTAGGCGCTGGGGAATCAGAGTCTGCGGTGAAAGTGACGAGGCTAATTCGATCCAAGAGCAAGGGGACTCCACCAATCATTGGAGTCTCTTGTTGAGCAAAGGGAGCCTTGTCGAACTCGCGAAAACTGAGCCTGCAAGCTCGGTCCGCCGCGAACTCGCCTCCCTTCTCCAACGCATCCCACAAGACCAACGTCAACCTCTCGCCACCGCCCTCCTCAGTCACGGCGAGGACGCAGAGGATCCAATGATCCCGCTGCTGATCTGGTATGGCATTGAGCCGGTCGTGGGTGCAGACCCGAAGGCTGGGCTTGAATTTGCGCGCGTCTCAAAGATGCCGAAGGTGACGGAGTTTATCTATCGCCGCCTGTCTTCGGATGATGCAGGTCGGGCTTCAGTCCTTGCTGCGTTGATGAATGAGCCGGATGCCGCTAAGCGCGAGGCGACATTGGCGATGATCCTGACAAGCGCACGCGGAGCGGGCAAGCTCGTGATGCCGCCTGACTGGGCGAACATTTCAGCAAAGCTGGGAAGTTCTCCGTCTGTGCAGGAGCTCAGCGCTTTGTTTGGCGATCCTGGGGCGCTCAAGAGCTTTCGGGATCAGCTCGGACTCGCCACTGCTTCGGTTGCGGATCGAGATCACGCCTTGGCCGTCCTTCTTCAGACAGGTGACCCTGAGACGGCAAAAATTCTCCAGCAGCTACTCACCCAAAGTGCCCCGACGTCATTGCGCCGCAAGGCCATCCAGGCGCTTGCTTCACTGAGGGACGCAGGCACCCCAGCGCTGCTCTCGTCTTTGTTGCCAAAGCTCTCCACGAACGAACTCCCCGATGCAGTCAACACGTTGGCATCGACACGCGAAGGCGCGAAGGCGCTGCTAAAGGCGGTCGAGGCCAAGACGGTGCCCGCTACAGCGCTCTCGCCCTTCCTTGTGCGACAACTCAGCGCCTTCGACGATGTTGAAATCAACGCTCTCATCAAGGCGGCCTGGGGGGATGTGAACGCGCCGAAGGCGGACCTTGCCGAGCGCACCCAAAAGTATCGGGCTCTGCTAACGTCTGCCGCCCTGTCAAAGGGCGATCTAGCTAAAGGAAAGGCACTTTTTACAGCCATCTGCGGCCAGTGCCACAAGCTCTTTGGACAAGGCCAAAATGTCGGCCCTGACATTACCGGCAGTAATCGTGCGGACTTGAACTACCTGCTGGAGAACGTTCTCGATCCCAATGCAGTCATTGGAAAGGCCTATCAGCTGAACGTCTTTACCATGAAGGATGGTCGAATTTTGAGCGGTGTCATTAAAGACGAAGGTCCCGCTGCGGTGAAGATTGCCATGATGGGCGGCATTGAGTTCATTCTGCCGATGGGGGATATAGCCAAGCGCGAAGTGTCCAAGCTCAGCACGATGCCAGAGTGGCTGTTTGATGCACTCCAGCAAGAGCAGGTGGTGGACCTGGTAAAGTATCTCCAGAGCGCTGGCGGCAGTGGGACTGCTGCCGCAAAGGTGGAGGGCGCGCTGGAAGGAGAGTCGCTCACTTTCAAAGCATCTGCTGGTAACGCGCGGGTGCAGGGAATGGCTAACTTCAAGGCGGGGCAGTGGAGTGGTGGCTCACACCTCTGGTGGACGGGTGCAAAGCCGGGTGCCAAATTGACGATTGCGTTTAAGGCGACCAAATCTGGCAAACAAAAGGTCAGTGCCGTTTTCACCAAAGCCCCGGACTACGGCATCGTATCGATCACACTTGATGGTAAACCGACTGCGATTGCAGAATACGATCTCTACGATCCACAGGTGATTCCCACAGGTCTGGAGTCACTGGGGGAGTTCGATCTGACGGCGGGCGACCATTCCCTGGAAGTGACCATCACGGGATCGAACGCGAATGCTCGACCTTCCCACATGTTTGCGCTGGACTACTTAAAACTCGAATGAATCGCGATCTAAAGACACCGATTGCGATTTGGGCGAAGGGGTGGCTCTTTCTCGTGATCGGCTTGGCCTCCGCTGGGCTATTACTGATCGAGAACTGGAGCTGGCGGACTTTGCTGCTCTTGGTGCTTTGTGTGTGGGGCTTCTGTCGGTTCTACTTCTTCGCTTTTTATGTCATCGAAAGGTGGGTGGATGGAAGGTTCAAATTTAGCGGGCTGTGTCATTTTCTCCGCTACGCGATGGGGCGGGGTAAGCTTGACGAGGTGAAGGATGGTGGCAATTTGGGTGCCAATGGCAAGAGCGCGAAAGACGTGGACCGAAAAGTTGGCCGACAGCAAGGGCCTGCCGAAGATCATCGAGATTGATCCGGTGAAGTCGAAACGATGGGGCGAGGGAACCATGGTAATCCCCTCGCCGTTGGAAGTGGATGCCGTCATCCGCAAGGTGCCAAAGGGACGACTAATCACGATCAACGGGATGCGTCAAATATTGGCTGCGAAGCACGGTGCGGGTCAGGCTTGCGCGATTACGACGGGCATCTTTTCGTGGATCGCCGCCCATGCTTCGATGGAACAAGAGGAGGCCGGTCAAAAGCGGGTCACACCCTGGTGGCGGGTCTTGAAAGACGGCGGGACACTGAACGAGAAATGCCCTGGTGGAGTCGAGTTGCAAAGGCAGCGCTTGGAGGGCGAAGGCCATCGCGTCCTCGCGAAGGGGCGCAGGTGGATCGTTGCAGATCACGAGGCGCGGTTGGTGGCAGGGCAGGGAGTTTGAGGGGTTGACGCTGCGGTCGCCTATGGCACTTTGCGACTTGTTTCACTGCCACCTCACCACCGCCTGATATGAACTCCAAACTTCACTCCCTATCTTTGGGCATCGGTCTGATCGCGGCTTGTATGTTGGCGACTGTCGAGTTTGTTGAGGCCCAGACATCGGACACTGGAGTCGCTCCCCTTGTCCTAAAGGCTGAGCCCATCAGCGATGAACCACTTCCACCGCCGAAGAAGGAGGTGAAGCCTGATCTGAAGGCGACTTGGCAGACGCAGAAGGAAGCGAGGACCTTGATCCTCACCATTCCCGCTCCACGCGGTCAGATCGTGGATCGCAATGGGGTGCCGCTGGCACAGAATCGAGTGGTGTATCAGTTGGCACTCAACTTCCCTTTCATGAAGGATGCCACCACTGCGCAGATTCTAGCCTTTGCGCATGAGCAGATCGCCAAAGCGAATCAGATGCTGGGGAAAGAGTGGACGCTGAATGATGACGACATGGTGCAGCACTACCACAACCGGCGATGGTTGCCCTTGGTCTTCTCCATTGAGGACGGGCTAAATGTGGAACTCAGCAATGACGAGCAGGAGAAGATCAAGCCTCTGATCGGGCAGGGATTGGTGCTACAGCCTGCCTATCAACGCTACTACCCACGCCAGGACACAGCCTGTCATATCATCGGCTATGCCGGAAAGACTCGACGTCTACCCACTGGCCCCATCGCGGAGGGCGATCCGATGTTCGAAGAGCTTGAAGGGCGCGAGGGGTTGGAGTTGACGTTTGAGTCCGACCTGAAGGGCACACCTGGATCAGTGAATATTTTGTTCAGTCCCGATGGCAAACGCCTGTCTGAGGAAACTTTGCGGCGTCCTGTGCCAGGTCGCAACGTGGTGACATCCATCGACTACAACATTCAAAAGTACTGTGAGAATGCTCTGAAAAAAGGTGCCAGAAATGGAGGGGCATTTGTGATCATGGACATTCGTACGGGCGACATCCTTGCCATGGCTTCGAACCCAGGTTATGACCTGAATCAATTCATTCCGGGCATCCATCCTGAAGCATACAAAAAGTTGCTCGAAGATAAAAAG
Organism: uncultured Verrucomicrobiaceae bacterium; assembly: GCA_964496625.1. Lineage (GTDB taxonomy): Bacteria > Verrucomicrobiota > Verrucomicrobiia > Verrucomicrobiales > Verrucomicrobiaceae > JACKQF01. The sequence goes on from CAZCAL010000095.1 coordinate 7,068, forward strand.
CTGCCGCTGTTCGCTCGTGGTTTCCGTGGTCAGTATCCACCTGCGTCCACGTTCAAGATCGTGACTGCATTGGGTGCCTTGAATAGCACCAAGGTGACTTCCCGCACAAGCTACGATTGCAGCAATGCTTTGGCGATTGGAGATCGCGTTTTTCGTAACTGGAATAAGAATGGCGAGGGTCCGATGAACGTGATTACGGCCATTAAACGCTCCTGCAACACTTGGTTTTATCAGGCTGCCATGGCGGCGGGTTCTGACTCGATCTTGAACATGGCGCTCCACATGGGATTCGGCGAGCGCACAGGCATTCCACTCAATGCTGAAGCGGCTGGATTTGTGCCGACCAATGCCTACATGATCCAGCATGAAGGGCACAAACTCTCCCAAGGCGATTTGGCAAACATTAGTATCGGACAGGGGCGAGTCCTGGCAACGCCGCTCCAAGTTTGTCAATGCATGGCTGCTCTCGCTGACGGTGTAGAAATGAAGCAACCCCGATTGGTGAGACAAGTGCAGGATGTGAGTGATCGGGTGGTAATGGCGACTGAGGTCACGGTGAAGCGTCGCGTGGATCTCTATGCCGATGACCGCAGCAGCGTGGTGAATGGTATGGTGGCAGTGGTTTCAGGTGACAATGGGACGGGGCGCGCAGCCGACATCAAGTATGCCCAGATAGCAGGCAAGACCGGGACGGCTCAGTGGAAGCCATCGGAGGACCGAAACCTAGCGTGGTTCACAGGGTTCCTTCCCGCGAACAATCCAGTCTATGCCTTCGCCGTGGTTTATGAGGGCTCTCCAGGCGAGACGATCTCTGGAGGAAAAATTGCTGCACCGATGGTGGCGGAGGTATTCGAAAACATTTTCCAGAAGGCATCTCCTGATGATCCACTTGTTTTAGCCATGAAAGATATCCCGAAGGCGATGGAAGTGGACGAAGGCGATCAGGATGCCGTGGAAGGTGGAGACGTGCCAACCGCGCAACCGGTCGAAGAAGTGGCCCCCGCACAGCCTGCAGACCAGCCCAAGAAGGGGATCAAAGGTTTCTTCAAAAAGCTATTCGGGAACTGAGGTCTAGTTCACGGTTGCTCGACGAGACCAACAAGCCTGCACACTCTCGTGGTGCGCACGGTATGCCTTAATGTGCTGCACAAGCAGATCACGTCCTCTGGCAATCTGTAGATCAGGCTACCCATTCCGGATCTTCAGTGGAAAAAATTGCCCACCTCAGCCCGACCGAAAACCCTCAGTATCAACGGTTTTGTTATCCTCCGAAGTTTGCGAATGAACTCACGACATTGCTGCCGGGCTGAAGTTGCAGTGGCTTGCAATTTCGGAGCTTCTCAAAGAAGCAGGTATAGTTATTTCGACTCCGGCTGACATGCCGGATCTCGATGCACAACTGAAAATATTCCCATGATGCGTCCAGAGTGATGCATAGACAGGACCTATCCAAGGACGTTTGGGGATGACCCTAGCTTTACTTTACCTGCTTCATCGTTTTCCGTGCCCGCAGTTGGTTCTTTTTTTTTCCCAAGTCATCACAGGAAATTGACATGCGATTGCGCGGTGCTAGGAACGGCGAGTCGCTGACAATGAAGTCTGTCCCCACCCCTTTCGCCCGTTCCATCCTGCAGTTTTGCTGTGTGGTATCGGGTATGTTGGCGATTCCCATCGGGCTGAATCAATTGGGCGGGCTCGCGAAATGGCTGCGGTTGAGCGATCGGGTTAAACAGCCCCCTGTGATGCGGGCATCCGGCGGCATCCAGGACGCGGAAAGCGGTCATGCCAAACTGCGCGCTGACCGGCCGGAGTGGGTGCTGGTCGGCAATTCGCAGCTGAATTCCCGCGTCGATCCCGACTACTTGGAAAAGCTGTGCGGGCATCCCCTCTACAAACTTTCATTCAGTGCCACGAAGTCCGCCATGTGGTACCTGATGGTCAGAACCATTGTGGTGCCGTCTGGGGTGAAGCCGAAGGTGGTGACCGTGTTTTTTCGCGACCGCGATCTGATGCGCCCGACCATGCGCGCTGGGGACAATCATGAGATGATTGAGCGATTGAATGGCCGCGATCTGCCGGAGTGGGAGCAGGTCATGGGGCACTACGATGACCTGCGGACGACACCGTGGAGCCGACTGACGGATGGGGTGGCGGAAGGACTGGGCGGCATTTTGCCGGGGGCGAAGTGGCGTGAGTGGGGACGGGGTAAGGTGCAGAAGATTGCCTTTAACGTAAGCGCGTTTGGTGACTCCCGTGACTACCCAGAACGAAGGGAAGAGCGGAATCAAGTGCTCTCGCTGGATCATGCGAGAAGCCAGCAGGCGGGCCCCACCGAAGAGGAGTTGGAGGCGGAGGCAGAAAAACTGGATGCGCTGGAAAAGCATTTCGACGTGGTCTTTGATCCATCCTCAGACAAGTCGTTTCTGCCCCACCTAGTGGCATTGGCAAAGAAGGAGGGATTCGTGCTGCATCTGCACCGCATCAAGACCAATCCTGACACGCCGCCATTGATGGATGAGTATGTGCGTACACTACCCCAGTTCATCGCGGATATGCGAACATGGGCAATCAGCCAAGGCTGCCTTTTCACGGACGAGTCAGAGATCGCGGAGATTACCGGGAGTTACTTTGTGGATATGGTGCATGTGAAGACCGACCCAGAGCACCAGCAGCCCTTCATGGGCTTCTTCTGGCGGCAGGTGCAGCCGTTGATTGACAGTGTTCTTTCCCGTAACGCAAAGCCCGCCCCTCCTGCTCCATGATCTTCCAGAGCATCGACTATTTGCTTTTCTTCGGTGCCCTACTATCCTTCTATTTTTGGCTGCCTTCGCGCGGCCAGAATGGGCTGCTGCTGGTGGCTGGGGCAGTGTTCTATGGGTGGATTCATCCCTGGTTTCTAGCGCTGAATGGAACCATCGCGATCATCGATTGGGGCTGTGCACTGGGGATGGAGGGTGCGTCCTCGACAACCCGCCGGAAGGTCTTCTTGGGGATCAGTCTGACGGCGAACTTGCTGAGCCTCGCGCTCTTCAAGTATCTTGGATTCTTTACGGCCAATGTCTCGGCAATGCTGACTGCGATTGGCTTGATGACCGAGCCCTGGGTTCTCCAGTTGATGCTGCCAGTAGGCCTGTCCTTTTTCACCTTTCAAAACATCGGTTATGCGGTGGATGTCTATCGCGGACAGCAACCCGCATGCCGATCCCTGCTGGAGTATGCGACCTTTGCGACTTACTTCCCCCAGCGTTTGGCTGGCCCAATCGAGCGCGCCAGTCGGATGCTGCCGCAGTATCATGCGAAGCGACGCCCGTCACTTGAAGTGGTTAGGTCGGGGATCGTGCTGACGCTGTGGGGTTTGTTCCAAAAGATGGTGATTGCCGATAGTGCGTCCATTTTGGCCAACAAGGTCTTTTTGATTCGCGATGCTTCCTTCCCGGTGCTGTGGGGCGGCGTGATTGCATACGGGGTGCAGATCTACGCGGACTTCAGCGGCTACACGGCGATTGCGCGGGGCTGTTCCCGCATCTTGGGCATTGAGCTTTGCCCGAACTTTAATCACCCTTACATCGCGCAATCTCCTTCGGACTTTTGGCGGCGCTGGCACATGAGCTTGAGCCGCTGGTTCAAAGACTACCTTTACATTCCGCTCGGAGGCTCCCGCGGGGGCTATTGGAGGACCAAGCAGAATCTGATGGTTGTATTCTTGGTGTCCGGCCTTTGGCATGGCGCGGGCTGGAATTTCATCCTCTGGGGAGCATTTCATGGCCTGCTGATTTGCACTTGGCCTTGGTTCGCACGCCAGGTGCCTCTGCTTGGGGAGGCGGGCGGCAGGGCGGGAATGGCGTTCCGGGTGGTCTTCACCTTTGCCATCATGCACGTAGGCCGCTTGTTTTTTCGGGAACATGACCTGGGAATGATCTGGCAGCACCTGACTCTGAATCCCCTTGCGGCGAGTGCTGCGGAATGGCGGGTGGGTGTGGGGATGGCGGCAGAGGCGGTTCTTTATGGCCTGCCACTGACCTTACTGTTTCCACTGGTAGATCATTGGAAATGGCTGCTCCCCGCAGATGATCCACGCCTTCACACATGGCGCTGGACGGTCTTTCAGATGCTGCTGGCAGCGCTACTGGTCTTTGGGATCTCAGTATTGCGTTCGCCCGAGACAGGCGACTTCATTTACTTCCAGTTTTAGTCTGATTGAGAAATCTGGCACGCGTCGGCAGTATTGCTCTGGATGCGTGGTATCCTCCTCAGTTTCCTTTTCGGCGTTGGTATCCCCGCAGCCAATGTTCCGAGTGAGCCGCTGAGTTTCGGGGAAAGTGAATAATAGATAGAACCTATCAAATGAACCGACGGTCTTGCCATCGGCGGCGGATCAAGGGGTGCTTGCACCGGAGGTCCAATGCTTAACCTCTTATATCGCGGACTTGTGGGAACGTTGCTTTTTGGCGAACCGACCGAACGCGTAAGAGAACCGGATGCAGCAAAGCGGCGGACGTTGTTGGCGAAGTTCGCGACGAAGATGAGGCTTCAGCC
>CAZCAL010000095.1:11613-13063 GCA_964496625.1 uncultured Verrucomicrobiaceae bacterium
TCAGCGTTGTGGAACAATCACTGGCAGGTGTAATTCGCGCCTCAGAAATTCCGGAACGGACCGCGTGGTTCTGCCTGCTCCATCTCGGTCTGCCATTCGTCGAAAAGCCCCCGCATTTGTTTGAGCAGGGCGGGTTGTGATTCTGAGAGGTTTTCTTTCTCACTGAGATCGTGTTCGAGGTCGAAGAGGTATTCTTCCTTGGGGGTGCGTATCCACTTGTAGTGCTGCCAACGCACGGCTTGATCCCCTTGCCGAACCCAAGTCATTCGGTCGCGAGGAGACGGTTTGCCTTCGGCGAGGACTGGCATCATGTCGTGCCCATCAAGCTTGTGGCCCGATGGTGTACTGGTGCTGGTCGCAGCGAGAATGGTCGGCACAACTTCCAGGGAAGTCAGAAAAGCATCACTGACTTTGCCTGCGGGCACATGACCCGGCCAGCGGATGATGCAAGGCACGCGAACGCCGCCTTCAAACATCTGTGACTTGTGCCCACGCAGAGGTTCGTTATCAGCGCCGCCTGATCCACCATTGTCGGAGAAAAAGATGACCAGGGTGTTCTCGGCTTTGTGATGTTGATCAAGCCAATCCAGGACGTGACCGATGTTGGCATCCATGCACGTCAGTGCGGCGCGATAGTCCCTCTGCCGGGCCTCTGGGGTGGGGGTTAGCGCTTTTTTGCCGTAGCGCGCCTTTTCGATAAATTCCGTTTCCACGGGCGGATACATGGCTTTGTATTCATCTGGTGCCTGCACAGTGCCGCGAATTTCTGGGTCCAACGCGGACGATCCGTGCGGCGCATTGAACGGCAGATAGAGGAGAAAGGGCTGATCGCCTGTGGACTCAAGAAAGGATAGAGCCTCACGGCCGAAAATGTCAGTGCAGTAGGTGCCTTTGTCCTCAGTCGTCAGGGCATTGTCGCGATACATGGAGGGAACGCCATATCGCTCGTGGGTAAAGTAGTCGATACCGGTATTTACGAATCCATAGAAACGATCAAAGCCGCGCTGCAGGGGCAGATAGCGCTTCAGGGATCCGAGATCCCATTTGCCGAAGATGGCAGAGCGATAACCGGACGGCTTTAGCAGCGCAGGCAGGATTAGTTCACGTTCATCCATGCCACCGATGCGCTCAAAACTGACTTCGTATTCCTCTGGTTCATACTTGTAGCCAAAGTCTGGAGCTTCATTCCGAATCATGTCTGAAATGCCATTGCGTTGAGGGTAGCGACCGGTGAGGAGAGCGGCGCGGGAAGGGGTGCAGGCAGGCCAGGCGACGTAGAAACTGGAGAGCCGAGTGCCTTCACGCGCGAGCCTATCCAGATTCGGGGTCTTGACGTCAGGATTCAGGCAACCCAGATCGTTGTAACCATGGTCGTCGGAGACGATCAGCAGGACGTTGGGCGAAGCGGCGGCCAAGCTCTCCAACGGCACCGGCTGGAACGCGGTCACCG
>CAZCAL010000096.1:0-1334 GCA_964496625.1 uncultured Verrucomicrobiaceae bacterium
GGTATAGATGTCTTCCTTCACCACGCGACGGCTGATGACGATCGCATCTTCGAAGTTGTAACCGTTCCAAGGCATGAACGCGACGAGCATGTTCTTGCCAAGCGCTAGTTCGCCCTGATCCGTGCAAGGACCATCAGCGAGAACTTCACCCTTTTTGATCTTTTGACCTTTGGCAACCAGAGGACGTTGGTTAATGCAGGTGCCTGCATTGGAGCGGCCAAACTTGCGAAGCGGATAGACGTAAACACCCTTCTCTTCGTCGGTCTGCACCGACTTGATTGGGTCTTCCAGGAACACTTTGTCCGTCACAGGAAGGCTACCGTCCTTGGTGACAATGATCACGTCAGCAGATGCTGCAGCGACCGTACCAGGACCATCTGAAACGACGACGGAGCGGGAGTCACGAGCGGCTTTGCCCTCCATGCCTGTTCCGACAAACGGTGCCTCGGCTTCGAGAAGCGGCACGCCTTGGCGTTGCATGTTCGAACCCATCAGAGCGCGGTTGGCGTCATCGTGTTCAAGGAAAGGGATCAGCGCAGCGGCCACAGAAACGACCTGCTTTGGAGACACGTCCATCAGGGATGGAATGCTAGGCTCCACTTCGAGGAATTCTCCACGATAGCGAACCGTCACCTTAGCGCTGGTGAAATTTCCTTTTTCATCAATCAGGTTGTTGGCCTGAGCGATGTGGTGATTTTCTTCCTGATCCGCAGTGAGGTATTCGATCTTATCAGAAACGACACCGTCTTTGACTGGGCGGTAAGGCGTCTCGATGAAACCAAACTCATTGATGCGGGCATAGCTCCCAAGGGAGTTGATCAGACCGATGTTCGGACCTTCTGGAGTCTCAATCGGGCAGATGCGGCCATAGTGAGAGGTGTGAACGTCACGAACCTCAAATCCGGCGCGATCACGATTCAGACCACCAGGTCCAAGAGCCGAAAGACGACGTTTGTGGGTAAGTTCTGCCAGAGGATTCGTCTGATCCATGAACTGGCTGAGCTGGCTACGACCAAAGAAATCGCGCACCACCGCGGAGAGAGCCTTGGGGTTGATGAGCTTCTGCGGCGTCATCGTATCCATGTTCACATCAAACAAGGTCATGCGCTCCTTGACCAGACGCTCTGTGCGGGCAAGGCCCACACGGCATTGGTTGGCGAGCAATTCACCCACCGCACGAACGCGGCGGCTACCAAGGTGATCGATATCATCAAGAACGCCTTCACCTTCACGCAGACGGAAGAGATAGCGCATCGCGCTAACGACGTCTTCTGCCGTAAGGATACGCATCTCAGTATCAACCTTCAGGCTGAGCTTTTGGTTGATCTTGTAGC
>CAZCAL010000096.1:1344-6417 GCA_964496625.1 uncultured Verrucomicrobiaceae bacterium
CGTCATGGCGTTTGTAGAGTCGCTTGATCGAGACAGACGCTTCACCAGCGCACGTGCGTTTGGCACTGTTGGTGGATCACCAGGGCGGAGACGGCGGTAGATTTCTTTAAGTGCCTCGTCTTCATCCTTCGCTGTGTCCTTACGCAGGGACGTGATGAGAAGGTCATCTGGTGAAGCCGTAACGACCTTCACATTGCGATTGCCGAGCTGGATCAGCTGACGGATGACGCCTGCAGTGAGAGGTTCGTAGGCACGGGCGATGATCAATTCACCGTCCAGAATGTCCTTGAACAGCACTTTAGAGGCGATTTCCTCCTCAGGCATGCCTTCCTTGAGCTTAAGGTCCTCGATTTTGTAGAAGAGCTTGAGGATGTCCTCATCGTTCGGAAAGCCGATCACGCGCAAGAGCGTGGTGGCTAGGAATTTGCGACGGCGACGGCGACGGTCTAGATAGACGTAGAGGAGATCGTTTGTATCGAATTGCACTTCCAACCAAGTCCCACGGTCAGGAATGATGCGAAAGCCATGCAACCAGCGACCATTTAGATGCTGCTGAGTCTCAAAGCAGATACCAGGGGAACGGTGAAGCTGACTAACGACGACGCGCTCTGCACCATTGATGACAAACGTTCCACGCTCAGTCATAAGCGGCAGTTCACCCATATAAACGCGCTCTTGACGGGCTTCGCGGCCCTCTTCACGAAGTTCAAAGGTGACGTACAGTGGTGCACTATAAGTTTCCGCCTCGCGGATGGCTTCCAGGGAATTCAGCTTTGGCTCGCCGATTTCATACAAGGTGAAATCAAGAGTCATCTTGCCATCGTAGCTTTCGATCGGGAAGACTTCGCGGAAGACGGCCTGCAATCCCAGGTCCTTACGCTTGGAAGGAAGGATGTTTTTCTGGAGGAACTCCTCATAGGAGCGGAGCTGGATCTCAATGAGATTCGGTGGCTCGGCGACTTCGTGGATTTTGCCAAAGTTAGTGCGCTGGGACATAAGCAAATTTGGGGCTTTGGGTTGGCAACGGGACGGTAGGGGGATTTAGACGGCGGAAATGGCTCCGCAGGGGAAGAACAGACAGACCAGGATCAGCGGACGAAACCGACTCTGGGGGCTGCATGAACGTGGACAGGCCGACCCCTCCCCTGGCGCAGAACGACAGGCGTAGGGTCGGAAAAATGGGCGCGCAGAAAGCTCCCGCAGCCGCCCATGGCCGCGCCGGTGGGCATTTCCCGGCGGCTGGCAATCAAAAGGTAGGGGGCTAGCATGTGGGAGATAAACGAAATGACAGGGTGCGTGCGCGGTGACAAAGGATAAGGAAGGCGTTTCTTGAGTCGAAAACCGAAAGGCTAAAGGCAATTTCGCACGATGATTTGCGACGAGGCCTACAGGCTTTGGGTTTCAGAATCTTTCCGTTGATGACTTTGTCGAGAGCTAGGACTGACTTTTGATGGCTTACGCCGCGCGCTGCCGCCTGGACGGCGGCAACACGCGGGAAAGCTTTTGATTGATGAACGAGATTACTTGATCTCGACTTTGGCGCCAGCTGCTTCCAGCTTCTTCTTGACCTCTTCGGCCTCTTCCTTCTTGACGCCTTCCTTGAGCTTGGCACCGCCTTTTTCGACGAGTGCTTTTGCTTCGGCGAGGCCAAGGCCTGCGACGACGTTACGGACCTCTTTAATGACGGCGATTTTGTTCGCGCCACCTTCGACGAGAATCACGTCAAATTCAGTTTTCTCTTCGGCAGCAGGGGCTGCGGCACCACCTGCAGGAGCTGCAGCGGCGACAGGAGCGGCGGCGCTAACGCCCCACTTCTCTTCGAGGGTTTTCACGAGGTCAGCGACTTCCAGGACGGTCAAGCCACTCAGTTCATCAACGATTTTTGCTAGGTCTGCCATATTATTGTGTTGGTATCGCCGTTTCCCGAAGCATCGGGTGATTTCAGTTGGGAAGCCTCCCAATCCGGCAAGGAGCCATTGGATGTTTGTTTTTCAGACGGTATGCACCGTCATCGGATCAAAGGGTTGTAGTAAGTAACGAAAGAATTTGTGACGAAATGATGGGGTGGAAGGAACTGCCCTCCGCACCCCAACGTAACTTAGAGTTCTGCCTTGGCCTTGAGAACGCGTGCCAGAGAGGACGCAGGCTCGTTGAGGAGGCGCACCAAAGTGCTGGCAGGTGCCGAAAGAACCCCGAGCAATTGCCCAAGAAGAACTTCGCGGGATGGGAGAGAAGCAAGCGCCTTGAGAGCGTCGCTATCAAGCAGTTTGCCATCCATAATCCCAGCCTTCATGGCAGGCTTGGCGAATTCGTCGCCGAAGGTCTTCATGACCTTGGCAGCAGCACAAACATCTTGGGTGCCAGTGACGACTGCGGTTTGTCCGACAAGGACGTCACCAAGTTCGTCTGGATAGCCAGCGCGTTCAGCAGCCTTTTTCACGAGCGTGTTCTTCACAACGTGGACTTCAGCTCCCACGCCAAGCAAACGCTTGCGGAGTTCAGCGAATTTCACAACTGTCAACCCAGTGTAATCCACAACGAAGAGGAAGGGTGACGCGTTAACCCGGGTGAGCAGGTCATCAATCAACAGCGATTTTGCAGCTTTCATGGTTCAGATTTCCTCCGGGAATTAAAGTTTAACGTATTTGGACACATCAATGCGCACCGGAGGTGTCATCGTTGCTGCCATGGTGATGGATTCGACATATTTACCACGTGCACTGGCAGGTTTAGCGCGAACAATGGCGTCCACCAAGGCAGTACCGTTTTCCACTAATGCCGCCACCTCGAAGGATGCTTTACCGATAGCAGCGGCAATATTGCCGTTTTTGTCGAGTTTAAAATCAGCGCGACCAGCCTTCACTGCGGTGACAGCAGCAGCGGTGTCTTCGGTGACAGTGCCCGTACGTGGGTTTGGCATCAAGCCGCGAGGCCCGAGTTGCTTACCGAGTTTACGAACTTCAGCCATGGCCCCTGGAGTGGCGATAGCGACATCGAAATCGATTACGCCGTCCTTAATTTTAGCGATCAGGTCCTCAAATCCAACGACTTCAGCACCAGCGGCCTTAGCAGCCTCGGCGGCAGCGCCCTGTGCGAAGACGGCAACGCGGACACTCTTCCCGGTGCCGTTTGGCAATGGGCAGGTACCGCGAACCATTTGGTCGCCCTTGCGTGGATCGACACCCATCCGGAAGGAAAGAGTGACACTCTGATTGAACTTCGTGCCCGGCAGCTTGCGGAGGAGATCCGCCGCTTCATCGAGCGTGAATAGCTTGCCTGCCGGGATCATCTCGGCGGCCTTTTTGTAGCGCTTGCTTCGTTGTTGCATATTTTTGGTGCAGTGCTTGCGAGCAAAGAAACTTTGACTCTCCTGCGGTTAGGTTTGGTTTTCGGGAAACGATAAAAGTATCCAGAAACCGAAGCGATTAGCCTTCGATTTCGAGACCCATTTGACGAGCGGTTCCAGCCATGATGCGGGAGGCGCGCTCGATGTCCTGTGTGTTAAGGTCCACCAACTTCATTTTGGTAGCCTCAAGCAATTGAGCCTTGGTGATTTTACCCACCTTTTTCTTGTTTGGCTCTCCAGATCCGGCTGCGATGTTGGCAACCTTCTTGAGCAGATTGGACGCAGGCGGCTGCTTCGTGATGAAGGTGAAGCTCTTGTCCTTGTAAACGGAGATGACAGTTGGGAGCACATCACCAGCCATCTTTTGGGTAGCTGCATTGAATTCTTTGCAGAACATCATGATGTTCACACCGGCCTGACCGAGTGCGGGACCGATTGGTGGCGCGGGGTTCGCGGCACCGGCTTTGATCTGCAGTTTGATGACTTTAACGACTTCTTTGGCCATGTTCTTTGTTTCCCGTTTTAGGAGTGATTGAGTGGAGCGCTGGGAACGCCCCGGGGGGGTTGGATTGCGATAAATTAAGGCTTCTCTACCTGCCAGTATTCAAGATCGACGGGAGTGGAACGCCCGAAAATATTGACTGCAACACGCAGGACACCACGGTCAGGATCGATTTCTTCAACGATCCCAGTCTGGCTTTCGAAGGGACCATCCGCCACGCGGACTGTGTCACCAACGGTGAATGCGATCTTGGGCTTCGTGCCTTCATCACCCTCACGGATCTGCGCGAGCAATAATTCCACTTCCTTCTGGCGCATTGGAATCGGTTGATCTTTGGCCCCCGCGAAATTGAGAACTCCATCAGTTTCTTTGACGAAGTACCAACTGCGATCAATGAGGCGGTTGTTATCATCCAGAAGATGAATGTTGGCGATGACGTAGCCAGGGAAAAACTTCCGATTGGTGACGGTGGTGCGCTTATTCTTCGTTTCGGAAATGCGCTCCGTGGGAACAAGCACTTCAAACACAAGGTCCCCCATCTCCTCCTTTTCGATTCGGCGGAGCATGTTATCCCGGACCTTTTGTTCAAGGCCGGCGCGCACGTGAATGACGTACCATTGATCTCGGGCTCCCATGGAGTGTGTTTTGTGGGGAAAAAGGGTTTAGGTTCCGAACTTTCGTATCCAGTTCGAACCAGCGATTAATGAGCGAAGAAGGCAAACATCTGGCGCAGCGCAAAGTCGAAGAACGACACGAACGCGCCGAGCAAAATCATGGCGATGAAGACGACGATGGTCGAGTCATTCAGTTCCTTATATTTTGCAAAACCCTTTTCCTTGGGATCCCAAGGCCAGGTTGCCTTTCTGAGTTCTAGGAAAACTTCGCCGAGATACTTGCGGATGCGGGTCATGGAGAGACGATTTGCGGCTGAGATGGACGACTGTTTTTTCGCAGAGGACTTTGTTTGAAGTGGCAGGCCAGGAGGGACTCGAACCCCCGACACGCGGTTTTGGAGACCGCCGCTCTACCAACTGAGCTACTGACCTGTGTGCACTGCGAGAAAAGTTTCGTTTTCTAAATTAATGTGGAGACTGAGAATTGCAAGCCCGCTTCCATCTTTCAAAGAGACGAGCAACCGCAGGACCTCAAATCAGGTCCTGCGGCGCTCTGACAAGCGAACCTTCAACTAAATTAGGCGATGATATCACCCACGCGACCAGCACCA
>CAZCAL010000096.1:6427-13030 GCA_964496625.1 uncultured Verrucomicrobiaceae bacterium
CGCGAATGGCGAAGCGCATCGTTTTTTCCATAGCGATCGGGGTGATCAGCTCGACGATGATCGAGACGTTATCACCAGGCATCACCATTTCCACGCCCTCAGGGAGTGTAACGCTGCCAGTCACGTCCGTGGTGCGGAAGTAGAACTGTGGGCGGTAGTTGTTGAAGAATGGGGTGTGACGGCCGCCTTCGTCCTTGGAGAGAACATAGATCTCTGCCTTGAACTTGGTATGAGGCTTGACGGAACCTGGCTTAGCAATGACCTGACCGCGCTCGACGTCAGTCTTCTTGATGCCACGCAGAAGCAGACCGACGTTGTCGCCAGCACGACCTTCGTCCAGAAGCTTGCGGAACATTTCGATGTCGGTGCAAGTGGTCTTCACCGTTGGGCGAATGCCGACGATTTCAACTTCAGACATCTTCTTGACGATACCACGCTCCACACGGCCAGTGCAGACGGTGCCACGACCTTCGATCGCGAACACGTCTTCGATTGGCATCAGGAAGTCCTGATCAATTGGGCGCTCTGGGAGAGGGATGTAATTATCCACAGCTTCCATCAACTTATTGATGTTGGCTTCGTGCTCAGGATCACCTTCAAGTGCCTTGAGGGCGGAACCCTTGACGATTGGGATGTCGTCGCCTGGGAATTCATATTTGGAAAGGAGGTCACGAACTTCCATTTCCACGAGGTCAAGCAACTCAGCGTCATCGACCATGTCCACCTTGTTCAGGAAGACGACGATGGCAGGCACGCCCACCTGACGGGCGAGCAAAATGTGCTCACGGGTCTGTGGCATCGGGCCGTCAGCAGCGGAGCAAACGAGGATAGCGCCGTCCATCTGAGCAGCACCGGTGATCATGTTTTTCACATAGTCAGCGTGCCCTGGGCAGTCAACGTGCGCATAGTGGCGGTTTGCTGTTTCGTACTCGACGTGAGCCGTATTGATAGTGATACCGCGCGCCTTTTCTTCAGGAGCGGCGTCGATGTCTGCATAGGCTTTCGCCGTGGCACCGCCGGCCTTGGCCAGAACTGTGGTGATCGCGGCAGTGAGGGTCGTTTTGCCGTGGTCAACGTGGCCGATTGTGCCAATGTTAACGTGCGGCTTATTGCGTTGGAATGCTTCTTTAGCCATGGAATGGAGGTGAAGGGGTTATCGCTTGTGTCTTGTCGGATTCGTTTCTTGTTTCCGGATTCCCGCCCCCAAGTCACCTACTGGAGCTGATGAAGGGGATTGAACCCTCGACCTCGTCCTTACCAAGGACGTGCTCTACCACTGAGCTACATCAGCAATCTATCCAGTCGGCGACCGTTTGACAGGTCTCCTCCTCGTTCGACAAAAAAACCAAGGCACACCGCCTCTTGACGCTAACGTCAAGCGACAATACACCCCGGCTTTTTGCGAAAAAGTGAAGGCGAAGCTAGGGCTGCGCCCCCTAATGTCAATGTTTTTTTCCGTTTCTTCGCTCTTATTCGGGGAAATTTCCGCGAATGACGAAAGGACCTGCTCTTTGGACGCTTATTTTCACGATGCTCACGCTTTCTGGAAATACTCACGGGAAACTTTGCGACGGGATCTCCCGCCGCGATTTTTTGCGGATCGGAGGCTTGGCGATGGGTGGTCTTTCCCTCCCCGAGCTGCTCAAAGCCGAGGTTGAATCGAAGGCGGGGCGGAGCTTTAAATCCGTGATCATGATTTACCTGTGTGGGGCACCGCCGCACCAGGACATGTGGGATCTTAAAATGGACGCTCCACTGGAGATCCGTGGTCCTTACAAGCCAATCAAAACTGCGGTCCCTGGCATCCATGTTTCGGAACACGCCCCGAGATTGGCCAAAATAATGGATAAGCTGGTGCCTATCCGAAGCATGTACGGCTCCCCTACAGGCGCGCACGACTCCTTCATCTGTTACACGGGCCGCGCCCCGAATCCCTCGGGCGGTGCCGCTCCGACGGGCAGACAGTCGGACCACCCCGCCTTTGGCTCTGTCATTTCGGCCCTGCAAGGTCAAGCCGATCCTGCCATTCCCGCATTCGTTGGACTAGCGCCAAAGGCTGGCCACCCGCCTTACGGATCTCCGGGTCACCCTGGGTATCTCGGGCCAGCAAACTCTGCCTTCCGTCCCAATGGGGCGGGCGTTGAAGACCTGAAACTCAATGGCATTACTTTGGATCGTCTGGAAGATCGTCGGGCTCTGCTTTCGGGCTTCGACAATTTCCGGCGTGAACTCGATCAAAGCGGGCTGATCGAAGGGATGGACTCCTTTAACCAGCAGGCCATGAATGTACTGACATCCAGCAAGTTGCTCGAGGCCCTCGATATCTCAAAGGAGTCGACCAAAACCCGCGAGCGCTATGGTAAGGGCGATGCCAAAAACTATGGCGATGGAGCACCGCTGAACCTGGAGCACTTTCTCATGGCGCGCCGCCTCGTCGAAGCGGGCGCACGTGTCGTAACGCTGAATTTTGGGCGCTGGGATTTCCACGACAACAACTATCCGCAACTGCTGCGTCACTTGCCGCTCTTTGATCAAGGCATGAGCGCTCTCGTCGAGGACCTCTATCAGCGTGGTCTTGATAAAGATGTGGCCGTCGTCGCCTGGGGCGAATTTGGCCGGACACCCACGGTGAATGCCCAAGGCGGGCGAGATCACTGGCCGCGGGTTGGTGGGGCATTGCTGGCAGGTGGTGGCCTCAAGACCGGGCAAGTCATCGGAGCCACCGACCGCCTCGGCGGCGAGCCCACTGACCGCCCTGTTCACTTCGGCGAAGTTTTTGCCACCCTCTACAAGTTCATGGGGCTCGATACGGTGAAGACGACGCTTCACGACCTGAGTGGTCGCCCGCAATATCTCGTCGATGGCTGGCAGCCGATGCCAGAGTTGATTTGATCCGGTCGGCCGAGGCCACCGAGTCTTTTGGAGGTGTAAAATGCAGGCGATGCAAAAGTATGCCCCCTACCCTGCGTAGTTAAGGTCCGTCTATCTGCGTTCATCATGACACCTCCCCACCCAACAGCCCAGTGGTCCCGCCGCACGATGCTGCAGGCTGGGTCCGTCGGTCTTCTGGGTCTTGGCATGAACCACCTCACCGGGTTGAAGGCTCTTACCGCACCCACAGTGCGTCCACCTCGCGCAAAGTCCGTCATCTACATTTTCCTCTCCGGCGGCCTGGCCCAGCATGAGAGCTTTGACATGAAGCCCGATGCGCCCATGGAGATCCGTGGCGAGTTCAAACCCATCCGCACCCGCACACCCGGCACCCACATCTGCGAGCACCTTCCAAATCTCGCCCGCATTTCCGAAAAGTGGTCCCTGATTCGGTCACTGACCCACGGCAGCAGCGATCACTCCTTGGGACATCACATCATGCTCACCGGGCGCAGTGATACCCCCTTGGGCTTCGACCCTAGCAAACCGAAAAAATCAGACTTCCCAAGCATCGCAGCCCTCGCTACCGCCCTGTTACCAAAGCGCACGGACAATCTCCCGCCCGCCATCGTGCTGCCGGACAAGTTGGTGCATCGCACCGGCAGGACCCTGGCCGGACAATTCGGAGGCTTACTTGGCTCTCAGTATGACCCTTGGTTCCTGGAGATGTCGCCCTATCACCCAGCCCACTACGGCGCCTATCCAAAGTACCTCTTCCATCACGAGCGCGGCCTGGAAAAAGACGACGGTCTTCACTTCCAGGCGCCACACCTCTCACTGCCCCATGGTCTCACCCTAGATCGCGTCTTGGATCGCGTCTCCCTGCGGAACTCCATTGAATCGCAGACAGAAAACCTCACCACCCTCGCAGGAGACGAAGCCTTTGATCACAACCGCGAAGCAGCGATCTCACTCCTCGCCAATCGCAAAGTACACGATGCCTTCAGCCTCGAAAAGGTAGCGCCTCAGCAGCTTGATCGTTATGGCCGCCACAGCTTTGGCTGGTCACTACTCATGGCGCGGAATCTCATCCGCAGCGGCGTCAATCTAGTGCAGGTGAATCTTGGCAACAACGAAACCTGGGACACCCATCAGGCCGCCTGGGGCAATCTGAAAAACTTCCTCCTCCCGCCAATGGACCAATCCGTCAGCGCCTTGATCGAAGATCTCGATGCCAGCGGAGAATTGGAAGACACACTCATCGTCATGGCGGGTGAGTTTGGTCGCACCCCGAAGATCAAGAGCATCACCGCCACCGCCCTCCCAGGGCGCGACCACTGGGGACACGCACAGAGTGTGCTGATCGCGGGTGGTGGAATCAAGGGCGGGCGCGTCATCGGCTCCACCGATAAAGACGGCGGCTATCCAGCTAGCGACGCACAGACGCCAGAAAACCTCGCCGCCACGATCTATGAGGCCCTCGGACTGCCACGCGAGATTTTATGGAACGACTTCACCGGTCGCCCCCACACCCTCTACATGGGGTCACCCATCGCTGGATTGACGTGAGGTATCAGCCCTAACACCCAAATAAATCAAGATCCCCATCCAGCAAGAAGCCCCGTCGGGCCGCGTATAAAAATGCTTCCCATGCTCTCTATCCAAGGCACCACCCGCAGCGGCTTCTGCGATGGCAAATCCCGGCGCGACTTTTTAAAGGTCGGCGGGCTTGCCATGGGCGGCCTGTCATTGCCTGATCTACTGCGTGCCGAGTCCAGCCATGGCTCGACGGAAAAGCACAAGGCCGTCATCATGGTCTTCCTGCCCGGCGGCCCGTCTCATCAGGACATCTTTGACCTCAAGCCAGACGCACCCTCAGAGATCCGTGGCGAATTCAAGCCCATCTCCACCAACGTCCCCGGCATCCAAATCTGCGAGCAGTTACCAAAGCTCGCCCGCATGATGGATAAATGCACCCTCATCCGCTCCATGGCCGATTGCGAGCCTGGGCACGATGCCTTCCAGTGCCTAACAGGCCGCAGTTCCAAGCGTCAGCCACCTGGAGGATGGCCCTCCTTTGGTTCCCTCGTTTCCAAGCTCAAAGGTGCCGCCAATACCGCCATGCCACCCTTTGTCGGGCTCTCGCCCAAGATGGGTCACATGGAATGGGCACGCAATGGCGACCCCGGATACCTCGGCGTCGCCCACGCTCCCTTTCAGCCAAATCGCGGCGGCGGGACCGATGACATGGCACTCAACGGCGTCACTCTCGACCGCCTCCGTGACCGCGCAGGATTGCTCCAAGGCTTTGATCAACTGCGCCGCGAACTCGATGCCAGCGGCCTCATGGACGGTATCGATAGCTTCAATCAGCAGGCCATGGGCGTCCTCACCAGCCCAAGGCTTCTCCACGCCCTCGATCTCAGCCGGGAAGACCCGCGCATCGTCGCCCGCTATGGCAAAGGCGAAAACAAAAACCGCGACGACGGCGGCCCGCGTCTCACCGATCACTTCCTCGCCGCGCGTCGGCTAGTCGAAGCCGGAGCACGCGTCGTCACGCTCGGCTTCAGCCGCTGGGATTATCACAGCGACAATTTCAAGCAACTCCGCGAAGACCTGCCCCTCCTCGATAGCGCCCTCAGCGCCCTCATCACAGACCTGCACGAGCGCGGCATGGAGAAGGACGTCGCCGTCGTCGTCTGGGGGGAATTTGGCCGCACCCCCATCATCAATGCCAAAGGCGGGCGCGACCACTGGCCCCGCGTCTCCTGCGCCATGCTCGCTGGCGGCAACATGCGCCACGGCCAAGTCATCGGCTCCACCGACAAGATCGGCGCGGAGCCCGCAGACCGCCCCGTCGCCTTCGGCGAAGTCTTCGCCACGCTCTACCATCACCTCGGCATCGATGTGAACAAAGTCACCCTCCCCGACCACAGTGGTCGCCCGCAATACCTCATCGACGGTGGCTGGCAGCCCATGGCGGAGTTGGTTTGAGGTGCCCCAGTGGTTTGGGAGTGAGTAAACGCGTTTTACAGAGACATCCCGTGCGCCTGCGTCCGCAGGTTACGCCCCACTTCGAGATCGCACGAGGGCCATCACGTTTTCGGCGATGGCGCAGGGACAGGCAGAGAGCCAAGGGCCAACGCCGGGGCCTTCTAGAATGCGTTCCTATTCGACGAGTAGCAGCACTGACGCGGCAGTCGCCCGCTTAAACAGCGTCGCTTCATCAGTGACTGCCGATGCGGCTCCCGGCAGCGAAAGACCAAGCACACCGCTCAGAAAGCGATGAAGTACGTTGGCCTTGATAGCGTAATTGGCATTCTGCGCCACCCGCGAAGATAACCGGGAGAATACCACTCCGACGACCTCGCCTGATTTTAGATCGACCAAGGCACCACCCGAATTGCCTGGCTGAATGGGCACCGAGATCTGCACAGAATCTTGGTCATCCCGCACACCGCTCAGGCTGCTGATGCGCCCGTCCGTGAACTTCGGCTCCACTCCTTGGATGGATAAATTTGGGAAGCCGACGGTGAATACGCTCTGCCCCATTTGAACGTCAGCACCGCTGAGTGGCAGCCATGCCGCTTTCTGGGTATCCATCTTCAATAGCGCCAGATCGGCCTTACTGTCCACCTTCACCACCTTGACCGCCAAGATTTGGCCGCCTTCACTGCGGGCATCGACCTGTTGGGCGTCCTGCACCACATGGGCGTTGGTCACCAGCCAACC
>CAZCAL010000097.1:0-5200 GCA_964496625.1 uncultured Verrucomicrobiaceae bacterium
CCTGGGGTCTCGGTGCGCGGCCATTTCGCAAAGATCTGACACAGTCTCAAACGTGGCATCTGAGGCGCAGAGTTTTTCCAAGACTTCGTTCTTTACTCCTGTGGGGACGACTTGGGCATACGCGCAGCGGCAGTAGAGGATGTGGGGTTGGTCAGGCATCTTTTTTTGAGCGGGCGATAGATGTGACGGCAACTCCGGCGCTTTTCAATCAATCAATTGCGTCATTGACCCCGCGAGAGCCTTCGCCATAAATCTTGGCACATTCTACCACCATGAAATCTTTCCGCCTCAACCGCCTCTTCAATGCCAAATCTGGCCGCTGCTTTGATGTGGCTGTAGATCACGGCTTTTTTAATCAGCCAGGCTTCCTCCACGGCATCGAAGACATGCGGAAAGTCATCGAAGTTCTCGTCGATGCCGCACCCGATGCGATCCAACTGACGCTGGGGATGGCGCGCCATTTGCAGTCGATTCAAGGCCGGCAGAAGCCTTCATTGGTCCTGCGCACCGATGTCGCTAATATTTATGGCAAGACTCTCCCGGAGGTCCGCCGCTTTAGCCTGATGATCGAGGAAACCATGCTGCAAGCTGTGCGCTACGATGCTGCCTGTGTTTGTGTGAACCTCTTCCAAATCCCCGGTGCGCCGGAAGTGCATGCCGAATGTGTTGAAAACATCCTCCGGTTAAAGCCCCAAGCGGATTACTACGGTATGCCGATGATGATCGAGCCCTTGGTCTTCCAGCCCAATGAACTCGCTGGCGGTTACATGGTGAATGGAGACGAGACCGCGATCACTTATCTCGTGCGACAGGCTGTTGAACTCGGAGCAGACATCATCAAGGCGGATCCGACGGATGACGTCAGCTGCTATCATAAGATCATCGAGGCGGCCTCAGGCATCCCTGTTCTGGTGCGTGGCGGGGGCCGTGTAAGCGACAGGGAAATCCTCCAGCGCACCCAAGGACTGCTGCAGCAGGGCGCACACGGCATCGTGTATGGCCGCAACGTGATCCAGCACCCAAATCCAAAGGGCATCACACGTGCACTGATGGCCATGGTGCACGACGGTGCTACTGTCGAAGCCGCGCTGGCGATGGTGGGGGACTGAGACGAGACTCTAGCCGACTCGGGCATCCCGCCAATGAGTCCGCCGAGTGAGCTCTTTAACCGATGCACTCTGCAGTCGTTTCTGCGCGGAGGCGCTAAGGTTGCGCGATTCTGTGCGCAATTTTCTGGCGGTTCGACGTATTCTCCGCTCGATGAAAAAAGTAACGGTTACCTCTGCAATCTTGTTCTTGGCTGGTTTGACCGCAGGGTCTGCCAGTTGCGCTGAAAGTTTTGAAGCAGCTCTGGGGCGGGAGACTGAGCTGCCGGGCGGCAAAGAGGCCGATGGCATTCGCGGCGATTTTGTCCTGAGGAGCGATAAGGTGGAGGCTGTGATCTCCTGCGACGCGCCGAATCGACGTGCGAATATGAGCACCTTCTATGGTCCAGACGGGATCTCACCGGGGTGTCTCTACGACTTGACGCTGCGCGGGGCAAACAATGACCAGTTGGTTGTGTTTGGGCCGGGTCCGTTTGGTCATGGTCCAGTGTCCTACGTCCGTGAGGTGGCAAGTAAAGACGGGGCAGCGGTGGAGAGCGTGAAGACTGCTGCAAGCAATGGAGGCATCTTCAAACGAACGGAGTATCGCGTGCGCGATGGTTTTAGCGGTGTCTTTATCACGACGATTTTGCGGAATGAGACCGACCAGCCGCAGAAACTCTCGACCAAGAGCGATCTGGCACGTTTTAATGTGACCGGTGAGATTGAGGGCGGAATTCAATGGATGGACGCGATCAACCCTTCCCACCGTTGTGGATACGCAATGGGAGTCATTAAGTTTGATGGTGCCTCCAAGGTCAGTGGTGATTTCGAGATTGCCCCAAAGGCAGAGGTCGTCATCCAGCGCTTTTTTGCGGTCGCTACTTCACCTGCAGCTGCCGTCGGTGAGGTCTTGCGGGTAAAGGGTGATAAGGTGGTTACTGTCGCCGGAGATCTCCTGGACCCCCAGGGACAGCCAGTGGCAACTGCTACAGTCTCTGTGCGTTACGGCAAAAATGAGGTTCCTGGCTACACAGACGCCAATGGGCACTTTAGCTTTTTGGTCACCCCGGGCGCCGCTACGTGGAAGGTCACCGACCTCGGACGTGCGGATGCTGCCATCCAAGTTCCTGCTGGCGAAGGGGAAATTGCTGTGCCGAAAGTTTCTCTAACGAACGCTTCACGGATGAAATTTGAAATTACCGACGCAGAAGGGCGCTCCATTCCCTGCAAGGTTCTATTTGAGGGGATTGATGGGACGCCACAGCCTAACCTCGGGCCAAAGGAGCGTGCGCACGGTTGTGTAGATCAATATCACAGCGAAAAGGGGCAGTTTTCAGTCGCAGTGCCACCTGGTAAATACCGGGTCAGTGTATTGCACGGTATTGAGTATGGGCGATTGCTGAAGGAGATCTCGGTCGATCCTGGCCAGGAAGTCGTCGTCGCAGGGAAGCTTGTGCGGCAGGTGGATACCAAGGGCTGGATCAGCTCAGATTTTCACAATCACTCGACGCCAAGTGGAGACAATGTCTGCGATACAGACGGTCGGGTGATCAATCTCGCTGCGGAGCACATTGAGTTTGCGCCGACCACGGAGCACAATCGTTTCTTTGATTGGGCACCGACGATTGAGGCTCTCGGGCTGAAGAACTTTATCGCCACGGTCAAAGGCATCGAGTTGACAGGTTCACGGCAGCACTTCAATGCTTTCCCATTCGAGCCTGATCCCCTCCTTCAAGACGGCGGTGCGCCAGTCTGGAACGATGACCCACGTATTACTGCTATTACTCTCCGTCGCTGGCAGGGGGAGCGTCCTGAGCGCTGGATTCAGTTCAACCATCCTGATCTCGCAAATATGTTTGTTGATCGGGACGGCGATGGAGTGGCCGATGGAGGCTTTGTCGGTGTAGGGGACATGATCGATGGCATGGAATCGCAAAACGGAATGACCACCAACATCCTGGCTGATGCGCCATTCTCAGTCAGTCGCCCACCTGGGGCCGTCGCGGCAAAGGTGCTGAATATCCGCGAATTTGTCTGGAAGCAGCTTTTGAATCAGGGGCATCGGCTGGTCGCAGTGGCTGTGTCGGATGCTCACACAGTCTATGGGAACGGTGTCGGTGGCTGGCGGATTTTCTTGCCGAGCGCGACGGATGAGCCAGAAAAAATCACCTGGGATGATCTGTCGCCTCACGCGAAGGCAGGCCATATCATTCTAAGCACGGGTCCATTTTTGCAGGTCACCACGGGGGAAGGGAAGATCGCAGGAGACGATGTCCGGGCCACTGGAGGCGTTGATTTAAAGGTGAAGGTGCAATGCGCGGACTGGCAGGACATTGATCGCGTGCAGGTCCTCGTAAACAGTCGCCCAGATCCGAAGCTGAACTTTACTCGCACGTCTCACCCTGACATGTTCAAAGATGGCGTCGTCAAATTTGATCAAAGCATCCATGTTCCTCTCCAGCAGGATGCGCATCTCGTTGTCGTCGCGATGCATGAATCAATGACTCTGGCAGCAGGCTATGGCACCAGTGAGCAGAGCAAACTCCGTCCGTGCGCCTATAACAATCCGATCTATGTCGATGTGGACGGAGGCGGATTCACCCCCAATGGAGACACCTTGGGGTTTGAATTGCCGACAATGCGTATTTCTGCTGATATCGCACGGGAGCGGCTTCAACGGGCTGGGTTAGAGGCACCATCCGCATCAAAGTAGGGATGATGGAATCCCAAAGGACGATCGGAAGTGCCGATCATCTGCAAGGCCTGCGACATGCCAGATGCGACGAGCGAAGTTAGTGTCAGGGAACCGCGGCAAGGTGAGGCACACTGCCGTTGCTTCCGTCAGGACCTGGCGGGATTCGCGAGCTCGCAATCCACGGCCCCTGACGACGAGATAGTAAGATGAAAAAACTGGACGCACAACAACGAATGCGCAGCAAAGCCGTAATTCTTGGAGGCAGGCAACCAAAGCGACCTCCAAACTTCAGATATGCTCAAAAATTCGCGAAATTTGGCGCAGTAAGTGAAAATTGAGTTGTGGAATTCCGGCGAATTCGCTAGAACATCACCACTAAACCTTTTTTTCGCACCTTTTTACATTATGGCTTGGAAAATTCTGTCAGTAATCATCAGTCTCTGTCTGGGGACCGCCTCATACTTCGCATGGTCGAATAATAAGGGGTTGGAAGAGGAAAAGAAGATGGATGCTCGTGCGACGGCTAACTTAGAGCAGGCTGGCAAGCGCAAGGAGGACATGGCATTGGCCGAGAAAGCCAAAACAGATCAGTTGGCAGCCCTCGAGCAAGAGCGCGATACGACAAAGGGCGAAGTCGTGAAGGCCGTTGCAGACACTCAGGAAAAAGAAGCTGCTCTGGCTCTGGTGAAGTCAAATCTGGATGAAGTGACCAAGCAGGTCGATACCCTTCAGAAGAAGGTGGATGAAGCTGGAGACATCAAAAAGCTGATCGCTCAGGTAGAAGCTTTGAAAAAGGATCAAGTCTCTGCCGAAGGGAAGCTTGCAAACCGCCAGCAGCAACTCGCCGCCACTCAGGCCCAACTGGCTGGCCTGAATGAACAAATTAAAAAATTCGAAGAAGCGCAGGCCCGCGCTACCAAAGGTGTGGTTGAGCCTGATTTCTCCGCCCGAGTCGCCCAAGTTTTCCCAGACTGGGGATTTGTCGTGATCAGCAAGGGCAATGCAGGTGGAGTCTTCGCCAACGCCAGCCTCGATGTAAAGCGTGGCAGTGATGTCGTTGCAAAATTGAAGGTAAAAAATGTGGAGCAGTCCATCTCCGTTGCTGACGTTGTCCCCGGTAGCATTGCTGAGGGCGACACGATTCGCTCCGGCGATTTAGTTGTTGCGGGGGCTGAGCAGCCTGCAAAAGGAGGCGTTGAAACCGTCAAAACGGATGGGGGCGGTCAGCAGCCTGTGACTGCTCCAACGGGAACAACCCCACCTCCTGCTGGGGGAATGAGTTCAGATCCGTTTGGCGGTGCTCCTGCTGGTGGTGCCCCTGCGCCTGCGCCAGCGATGGGAAGTGATCCGTTTGGCGGGGCCCCTGCGACACCGGCTCCGGCAGCAGCGCGCCGGCGCTGACCAGCGCGAGCAGCAC
>CAZCAL010000097.1:5210-8366 GCA_964496625.1 uncultured Verrucomicrobiaceae bacterium
AGCTGGGGGCACGCCAGCTCCAAGCACGGCTGATCCTTTCAAATAAGCGTCAGAGAATCACCTCGCTAATCCTCCTTTTCTTCGTTTCCCAACCTCACTTTTTTTCCGATGACTAAAGTTTTATTTCTCCTCAGCGCCGTTGTCATGGGCGTTGCCGGTTTTTTCGCTTTCCAGAGTGGCCGCACCTTTACGGAGGTCCGCAATGGAGTGACTGAAAAGCACAAGCAGATTCGCGAAGTGTTGGCCGAACTCACTACTGCTGAAGGTAAAGTGAAATCGTTGATCGCTGACGTCGGACGTGTTCAGGGCGAAGTGGATGTCGAGAGTGAAAAGCTGAAGCAACAGAAGCTTAAACTTGCGAACCTTGAAGGTGATACGAAGCGCACTCAAGAAGGTGTGGACACAAAATCGGCGAAGTTGAAGGAATTGACCGGTCTTTTGGAAGGACTGCCACCTGATGTGAAGCCAGAGACCCTTGCGGAGGATCTTAACCGAATCAAACAAGCGATCGCTGACCTTGAAGCACAGGCTGAACTGAAACAGAAGGAAGTTGATGGAGAAGTTGCCAACGTCTCAGCAGCCCAGGCTCGTTTGGAAGGTATCGCCCGCAAGCTGGAAGAACGCAAAAAGTCCTTTGAGCGCAACAGCATGACTGCACGGGTGGTCGCTGTTAACAACGACTGGGGTTTTGTTGTGGTTGATGCGGGCACCAGCGAGGGGATTTCAGAGTCCACCAAGCTTTTGGTTATCCGTGGCACCCAGACGGTTGGCAAGCTGAGCATCCTATCCGTTCAAGGACAAAGAACCATTGCAAACATCCTCCCTGAAACTCTGGTTGGTGGTCTCACCGTGGCACCAGGCGACCGTGTGATCCTCGAAAACCTCGCTGGGGGTTGATATTTTGAATCGTGATGGATGAATCCCGCAAAAGGTGTGGGATTGGTGGTTGTAGCTGCGTTTATCGAGTTGCATCATCTCTGTGTATGAAATTCTGTCCTCCTTCAATGAAATCACTCAATTCTGTTCTGCGTTGGTGTTCGATCTTGATCCTCGCTAGTGGCCTGATGGCTTGTGAGTCCTCGGACCAACCGAAGCGCCGTAAACCAGTGGCTCCGGCCTCAGACGTCAGCACATTGCCCTGGAATCGGCCTCCGAAATGGGAAGGCTCCGCACGTTACGGCGGTATGGTGCCACAAAGCCGCTAGCCGCTAACTCAGTAGCGGACCTCCACCCCCGACATATCGCAAATGGCAGCGCGTTAAACGAGTGTCTGCAAACTCGGTGTGCATGGGGGCTCTGAGTTTGGTGGCAAAGATCGCTGCCGAGAACTCGGCGACTGCTTTTGCCGGGGGCCAGATTGTTGATTTGATTTCACCCCAAAGGCCGTGATTGCTCGTGATCATTTCCGCCACATTCTAGTCGCATGCGGTTAGGCGATGATGGGATCAGTATCGACGAAGGCAGTCCCAACGTGCGGCGACGCGCCGGTGCCGCAGGCATTGCCGCAACTGCCCAGCGCCGAAATGTGGTGTTTGGCTCCCCCTGATGGTGAATGGAACAAAACAGTTGCGAGAAGGCCTCGAACCATTCACGGATGGAGGAACTATGATCGTTGCACCAAAAATTCGTGGTTTTATTTGTACTACCGCTCATCCCGTCGGTTGTGCCAAGCATGTGGCTGACCAAATCGCTGTCGTAAAGGGCCGTGGCCCCATCTCCAATGGGCCGAAGAAGGTCTTGGTGGTTGGCTCTTCCACTGGTTACGGGTTGTCCTCGCGCATCGCCGCCGCCTTTGGTTCAAATGCCGCGACGATTGGGGTTTTCTTCGAGCGTGGCGGAGAAGGGGACCGCACCGGAACTGCTGGATGGTATAACTCCGCAGCCTTTGAAAAAGAGGCAGCCGCTGCTGGTCTCTACGCGCGTTCGTTTAACGGTGACGCTTTCTCGGATGCCGTGAAGGAAGAAGTCATCGCTGCCATTAAGGCTGATCTGGGACAGGTCGATTGCGTGGTTTACAGCCTCGCCTCCCCGCGGCGCACAGATCCCAAGACGGGCGAGGTTTACAAATCCGTGCTGAAGCCGATTGGCGAAGTCTATACCAACAAGAACCTCAACACCACAACTGGGGTTGTGAACGAAATATCCATCGAACCCGCTGAGGGGGATGACATCACGCAAACGGTTGCCGTGATGGGTGGGGAGGATTGGAAGCTTTGGATGGATGCGCTCCAGACCGCCGGAGTTCTGGCTGATGTTGTTCAGACGGTGGCGTATTCTTACATCGGGCCTGAAGTCACTTGGCCGATCTACAAAAACGGCACCATCGGCAAGGCCAAGGAAGACCTCGAGCGCGTGCAACGCGCGCTCGATGCCAAGCTCGCCCCGCTCGGCGGCAAGGCCTGGGTCTCGGTGAACAAGGCGCTGGTCACTCAGGCAAGCTCAGCGATCCCTGTGGTGCCGCTCTACATCTCGTTGCTCTATAAAGTCATGAAGGCGGAAGGCACCCATGAGGACACGATCGAGCAAATGGATCGTCTCTTTCGCGACCGTCTTTACAGTGGCAATCCTCAGCCAGACTCTGCTGGAAGGATCCGCGTCGATGATTGGGAGATGACCCCTGCGGTTCAATCCTTGGTTGGTGAACGCTGGACGTCGGTGAATACAGATAACCTGGCAGAACTCGCCGATTTTGAAGGCTACAAGACAAGCTTTCTGCGCCTGTTTGGCTTTGGTTTGGACGGAATCGATTACGGTGCCGATGTGGATACGGGCATCGGTGTTCCGTCCCTTGCATAGATCTTCACATCAGCGCTTCCAGTCTCTTGACGCTCACGGGCTGGGCAGTGCCCAGCTCTTGGGCGAAAAGTGAGACCCTGAATTCTTCCATGAGCCAGTGGAAAACCTCATGGTTTGCTTTTGGCACGAAGGTTTGCCAGTTTTCGTAGTCGATCAAGGCGTCTGCCTTGTCGGCGTCTTTCGCAGGATTGTTATGGGCGCGTTCCGCCCTAATTTGCACCGCTTTGAGGTAACGCAGGATGTGGGGTAATTGGGCGTGCGGTGTTGCGGCGATGAGGTTTGCCGGGACGAGTCGCTCCAAATCTTCCATCATGCCCTGATAACGATGCTTGCCCGATGCGATCTGGCTCTTCAGCGCGT
>CAZCAL010000097.1:8376-13017 GCA_964496625.1 uncultured Verrucomicrobiaceae bacterium
CCTGTAAAGTTCAGTCAGCCGATGGGTGATTTGAGGTAACTCACGGCGAGTCTTTTCGCAAAGCGCTCGGAAACGGGCATCGGTCAGCGGGAAGATGGGCTCCAGACGCAGTTGGTGTTTCAGAATGTGTTCTTGCGCCTGGTCTGCCAGGCTGGACACTGGTTGGGATTTAACAGTTGCAGGAGTGAGCTGCGAGAAAGCATCTGAAAAACTAGCCGCAGATTTTGGCTTCGCAGAAGAACTGTTGCCAAAGCTGCGAAGCTCCCGTGCCAGCCATGCGATGTCTTTTCCCAGCGCAAGTTCTGCAAGCTTCCGAACAGCGGGTGGAGATGCCTTTGCGGCCTCGGCCTGAGTTCGGTAGAGCCGAATATCTACTTCGCCATCCCGCAGACCGAGCCCTGGGTAGCCGAGGACCGGGATGCCGCCGACCTCCTCAATAAGCACGGATTCAGGAAGATCACCAAAGGTCCATCCGGGCAGCGCGTACTTTTCGATCCTTGGAACCGCTTTGTCCCAGGCATCGGAACGCACTTCCGTCTTCTTCACAGTGGCACGGATGCTATCGAGATCCCGACCAGCAACAACGGTTTGCTTCTTCTGATCGATGACTTCGACACGAGGCTGAAGGTGGGGCGGCAGACTGTCTGGTGGCCAATCGGTGGCGGCAACTTGGACGCGATAGGCCTGCGTGATGTGTGTGGCTAGTGCCGTGAGAAAATCGGCTCGCCCCGGATCGAAGCGTTTGGCGATTTCTGCGGCTTTTGACTCTACAGGCATCAGTTGCCGACGCAGGGTTCTGGGAAGCGCACGCAGCAGGGTGCGTGCGAGTTCTTCGCGGATGCCTGGCACCATCCACTGCACTTGGCCGCTGGTCAGGTGCTCTGCGACCACGAGTGGGACCTGAACGGTGACCCCGTCCTGTTCGTCTCCAGGTTTGTAATTGTAAGTCACAGGCAGCACGGCGGTGCCGATGGCCACGCTGTCGGGAAACATCTGCAGATCCTCGCGCAATTCCTCACCCAGTGTCAGATCTTCCTCCTTCAGGTGGAGGAAGGCATCGCCATGCTCTTGTATCAGCGCGTTTAGATCGTGAATCGAGGATACGTCTGAAATCCTCGCATCGTAGAATGCAAAGAGGATGTCTTCGACGGCATAGACGCGATTGCTGCGTACCCGAGTCAGGGTGGTCTCGATGCGCTTGCGGATCTTATCGTTGTGCTGATGAAACCGATGCGGCAGCGGATTTTCATTTTCGACTAAGGCACCTCGGATAAAAAGCTGGGTGGCAGCGACGGCGTCGATTTTGCCAAAGTCGATCTTCTTGCGTTGGACCTCTAGCCCATGAATCAAGGTGCGTTCAGTGACTAGCACACGGCCTGCTTTGGCACTCCAGTGCGGCTCGCTGTAGCGGAACTGGCAGAGATGCTGGCCAAGTTCGGCGATCCATTCCGGCGAGATTTTTGCGATGGTGCGTGCGAAAAGTTGCGAAGTTTGGA
This sequence comes from uncultured Verrucomicrobiaceae bacterium, assembly GCA_964496625.1. Lineage (GTDB taxonomy): Bacteria > Verrucomicrobiota > Verrucomicrobiia > Verrucomicrobiales > Verrucomicrobiaceae > JACKQF01. The sequence goes on from CAZCAL010000097.1 coordinate 9,873, forward strand.
CAATTTCCCCTGCGACCATCCACAGAGGTTGCTTGGTCTTTTCCTGCGCGCCAGGCTTGGTGTTTTTTTCGCGTCGTTCGTAGAGGTTGGAACCTGGAAACACCATGACTTGGCGGTTGCCTGCGGCCTTGTAGACATTGCGTTCTTCACGAATCCCAATATGGCCGAGTTGGGCTGCAAGGATGCAGCGGTGGATGGCATCCTCGGCGCTGGTGGCGGGCTTGTCGATTCCCTTGGTGCGATCAAAGGTATCGCGCAACTGCCTCCAGACGTCCCTCCATTCCGTCATGCGGGTGACCGAGAGGAAGTTGGATTTGCAGAACTTGCGCAGTTGGTTTTTGCCGCCGCTCTCTGGGTCGGGTCCAGATCTCCAGATCTTCAACAAGGTCATGAAGTCTGAGTCTGGAGCGGCGAAGGCTTTGTGCGCGGCGTTTGCCAGTTCCTTCTTGTCCTCGGGTCGTTCGCGTGGATCGGGAATGCTGAGGCCGGAGGCGATCACCAGCATCTCTTCCATGCAGCCTTCTTTCTGCGCCTGGAGCAGCATGCGTCCGAGGCTGGGGTCGAGCGGGAGCTGGGCGAGACGACGGCCCATGTCTGTCATTTCATGGGTATCGTTCAGTGCCCCTAGCTCATGGAGGAGGTCGTAGCCGCTGCGAATTGCTGCTGAGACAGGCGGATTGAGAAAAGGGAAGGTTTCGATCTCCCCGAGCTTGTAGGCCTTCATCCGCAGGATGACCTCAGCGAGATTGGCTCGCTGGATTTCCGGCATGGTAAAGCGTGGGCTCTTTTCAAACTCATCCTGCTCATACAGGCGGATGCAAACGCCGTCTTGCACACGGCCTGCGCGGCCTGCCCGCTGGTTGGCGCTGCTTTGCGAGATAAACTCCACTGGCAGGCGCTTGGTGCGGGTGCGGGGATTGTAGCGGCTGATACGTGCGAGGCCGGTATCGACCACATAACGGATTCGCGGGATGGTGATGGAAGTCTCTGCGACGTTGGTGGCGATGACGACACGGCGCTTGGCTCCGGGAGCAAAAATACGCTGTTGTTCCGCTGCGGCCATGCGTCCGTAGAGGGCGAGGACTTCCACCCGGCTGCCTCCCAAACGACCAACCAGCACCTCCCGAGTCTCGCGGATATCGCGTTCCGTCGGCATGAAGACGAGGATGTCGCCATTGTCCGTCTCGATCAGCGCGTCCTCCACGGCATTGATCGCCGCGTCGATAAAGTGCGGTTCGTCGTCATCTTCAGCGACGGGTCGGTAGCGAATGTCGACGGGGTAGAGACGGCCTGATACTTCAATGATGGGCGCACCGCCAAAGTGTTCTGAGAAGGCCGTTGTATCAATGGTAGCAGACGTGACGATCAGCTTTAAGTCCGCCCGTCTCGTCAGCAATCCTTTCAGATACCCAAGCAAGAAGTCGATGTTCAGCGAACGCTCGTGGGCTTCATCTAGAATCAAAATGGAATAGGCGCGGAGCAGGGGATCGCTCTGGATTTCCGCCAGCAGAATGCCGTCCGTCATGAACTTCACCTTGGTCTCGCGACTGGTGTCATCATTGAAGCGCATTTTGCAGCCCACCTCGCGGCCCCAGTGAACATCCAACTCTTCGGCGACCCGGCGTGAGACGCTCATGGCTGCGACGCGACGAGGCTGGGTGCAGCCGATCTGGCCGCGCAATGAATCGCCTGCTGCTTCCAGGCACATTTTGGGGAGTTGCGTGGTTTTGCCAGAGCCTGTCTCGCCTGCTAGGATGATGACTTGATGCTGCCGAATGGCCGCGACGATCTCTTCACGGCGGGCCGTGATTGGCAAATCTGCAGGATATCGAATGGCGGCAGGCATCTGAGCGACCGCACCAAAGGTGAAGGGCGGTGCGTTTCATACACGAAATTTTCGCGGATGCTAGCCCTTGCCCAAGGTGTTCCAATTCAGATTCCACGCAGCCGCCTGCCGAGGAAAGTAGGCTGCAGCAAAATCGATGGGCTTAGTCGCTGCGGCGGGGTGGATGCAATCCCTTGTTATTCCGATTGACGGTGATGATTGTGATGCCCGTTTTGGTGGCAGAAGTTGAGCTTTTGATTTCCCGCTTGCATTCTGATGATTTTCAAATAAAATTGAAACAGATGAAAAACACCGTGAGTCCCCTAGCCGCCGCGCGAGACGAATTTGTCACACAGTGGGGCGCTCTTGGATCGGCATGGGGGATCAATCGAACGATGGCGCAGATTCACGCTCTTTTGATGACTTCAGCGGACCCATTGAGCACCGATGAGGTGATGGAACAGTTGGCCGCTAGTCGTGGCAATGCTCATACCAACCTGAAGGAATTGGTGAACTGGGGCTTGGTGCGGATCGTTACCCGAAAAGGGGAGCGGCGCGAGTATTTTGAGGCGGAGAAGGATGTGTGGAAGATGTTTGTGACGATTTCAAAGGAGCGGAAGCGCCGCGAATTGGATCCTGCTCTGGGGGTGCTGCGCTCCTGCGCGGAACAGACCAAAGACGAGACGAGTCCTGAGGGAAAGGCGTTTCATGCGCAGATGCAGGAGCTGGAAGAGTTTGTGGCATTTTCAGGGAAAGTTGCCGACGTAGTTGCAGGGATGAAGCACACGTCCGCGCTCCAGTGGGCGATGAGGTTGTTGGGCTAGTTAGTGAAAATGAAGGGCACCGTATGAAGCATTCGAATCAGTCGACCAAAACAAACTGCCGCAATCGCGTTGATGGGCGGTCCCTGTTCATGGGGATGTGGATGATTCTAGGTGGGCTAATCAACTTTGGGCGAGTCTCGTCTTATCAGGTTGGGACTGCTTCAAAGAAACGCGGGCGTCTTTCTTTATGGTTTAGTGTTTCAGAATAAACTGAAACAAATGAAACAAGACAAAACAAAACGAAAGGATAATAACGATGAATGAGACAGTGATCAGTTATGGAATCTATTTGGTGATCGCGATTTCGATGACCATTTGGGTGGCAAAGACCTTGTACAAGATCGGCCGGATCTTTCTCGTGGATTGCTTCCACGGGAATGCAGAATTGGCTGACAGTGTGAATCACCTGTTGGTGGTGGGATTTTATCTGGTGAATATTGGATTCGTCTCTCTCTATCTTAAGACAGACACTGAGTTGCTTGGGGCTCGCGGGGTC
>CAZCAL010000098.1:0-12854 GCA_964496625.1 uncultured Verrucomicrobiaceae bacterium
AGCACGGCCAAGTTAACGAAGTGGCGCTCACGATGGATCGCGAAACCAACCGCCCACGGGGCTTTGCCTTTGTGACCATGGACACCAAAGACGGCATGGATGCCGCTATCCGCCAGCTCGACGGCAAGAACGTCGCTGGTCGCAACCTTACTGTGAATGAGGCCCGCCCTCGCGAAGAGCGCCCGTCGTACACGGGTGGCGGTGGAGCCCGCAAAGGAGACCGGTTTAACCGCCGCTAATCTTTGACTCTAAATCTTTGCGATCCTTTGGATTGTGGATTTTTCGGGGGGAAACTCGCTTTGCGGGTTTCCCCTTTTTTGTGGCCATTTAATAAAACGGCCATTGTTGTTTTGGCTGCCCCAGGCTCTCCTGCTCAAACGCCCCTTTGTGCCCAGCCGCTTGCACAGCATCTAGCTCGGCTTTCAGATCGCCCATCAGCGGATCATTGATCAATCGAGTCAGCGTGCGTTGATCCTGCGTGCTCAGCTCTGGCCCCCGGGGCTCCTCTCGATACTTCATGTGAAGTGGCTGGATGGCGCGGCCAGTCGTCATGCGCAGTTGGCGCAAGATGTCATAACCAGATGGGTCTGTGTCGCCAAAGTGCCAGCATTCCAAAGCTGTCGGCAAGCGCGCGAATAAGGCCCGCACGCCGCGTCCAGGATAGCTGGTGTGAATGAGCAGCGTGTCTGTGCCAAGCTTTGCTAGCTCCAGAAACGTTGTTTCATTTTCTACAGTTAATACTCTAGTGGCAGTGGTGGTGATTGCGGCAGCACGATTCACATCGATCTCTGAAAGTGACACCGCTCCCCGCAGTTGTCCGACATCCAAGCATCCGCCTGGAAACTCCAGCACCATCGGACCCTGCACCAGAACGCTCCGCGGTTTTTCTAGAAGGCCAAAGTCTTCCAACAATCCCTGTTCATTTTCCGAGAGCTGAGCAAGGCAGACCTCAAGTCTCACCCTGAGTTGTTCCAGCCGCTTCGAATCGCCACAGATGACGCAACTTCCAAAACGGATGAGGGATTCCCCCTGCCAACTCAGGACCCGCGAAAGCACGCCCAAGAGTTCCTCGTTGCCACTTGCATCGCCTCGATCAAAGGGGGCAATGACCCCTCCACCTTCTGCGTTCTCGGCTAATCGGGCGCAATAATTTTGCCAACGCTCGGCCCATGCGTCTGGCACCCCATTGCTCATCGCTTGGCGAAATACCTTTGCGAGTCTGGCTCTCTCCTGCTGGGGAGACAACTCTCCTAGCAACTGAAACAGCCATGCCTCACCGCCTTCATGCGCCAGTCGAATGCGGAGAATGAGACTGGCATCACGCGGGTGCGTATCCAGCACTAGCCTACCCTCCGATCCCTTTGCAGCCGAGCGCAAGTCTCGTCGCGCTTCTTCCAGTGCCTCGCCATCCGTCGCATTGGCAGACTTCAGTAACTCGCGATAATCCACCAAGAAATCACCAGATGCCTGCCCCGTTCGCCCAGCCACTGAGGCGCGATATCGCTTCCCTACTGCGCGGAGGACGGGTGATTTTTTGAGAAGCTCAGTCATGCTTTTGTCCGAGCGTAGAAGATCGCTTTCATCGAAGGTTTGACTGCATTGGTTCGTTCACTTTGACCAGATCTTTCGCTACTGCCAACCATGTTACGTCTCATTGCGTTCCTTTTCTCCGTCACCACGCTGACAGCCACGGCCAAGACCAATGTCCTATTCATCGCAGTGGATGACTTGGCGAATGTCCTGGCTTCCGCTGGATCATCGCAGGCATTGACGCCGAACCTTGATCGGCTCGCCGCACGCGGCGTACGTTTTGATCGCGCTTATTGCCAAATCCCCCTTTGCAATCCGAGTCGTGCTTCGATTCTCACCGGCATGAGACCCGATGTGACGACGGTCTATGATCTGGATCGTCACTTTCGCGATCAAGTCAGTGATGTCATCACGCTGCCGCAACTTTTCAAACAAAACGGCTGGTTCACTGCGCGCGTCGGTAAGATCTACCATTATGATGTCCCCAAAGGCATCGGAACCGATGGCCTGGATGACGCTGCGTCCTGGCAGCAGGTGATCAATCCGAAGGGTCGCGATATCGCAGATGAAGCGCTGATCACCAATCCCCTCCCAGAGCGCCCCATCAGCGCCGCGATGTGCTGGCTGGCAGCCGATGGCACGGACGAGGAGCAGACGGATGGCATGATTGCCAGCGAGGCTGTTCGCCTGCTGGAGCAACACCAAAACGAGGCCTTCTTTCTTGGCGTCGGTTTTTTCCGGCCCCACACGCCCTATGTAGCACCGAAGAAGTACTTCGAGATGTATCCTCTGGAAAAAGTCCGCTTGCCCACAGCGCCTGCCAATGATCGCGACGACATCCCGCCAGCCGCCTTTGCGCATAACTGCCCCATTCCAAACTACGGTCTGCCGACGGAGACATGTCGTGAAGCCCTGCGTGCCTACCTCGCCTGCGTGACGTTTGTGGACGCCCAAATCGGGCGAGTGATCGATGCTCTTGATCGTCTAAACTTGACCGACAATACGATCATCGTCTTTTGGAGTGATCACGGCTACCACCTCGGCGAGCACCTGGGTGCCTGGCAAAAGCGCAATCTCTTTGAGGAGTCAGCGCGTGCCCCTCTCATGATCGTCGCACCCAAAGCCGCAGGAAATGGGCAAGCCAGCAAAGCCATCGTGGAGTTCACGGATATCTACCCCACCCTCGCAGATCTCTGCGGACTCCAAGCACCAGCTACCGCCACGGGACGGAGCTTGCGGCCCCTGCTCGCTGCTCCCACAAAGAACTGGAAGGGCCACGCCTTCACCCAAATCCTGCGCCCTGGCGACGGCTCGCCCTTCGTTGGGCGCAGCGTGCGCACGGATCGCTGGCGTTATACGGAATGGGACGGGGGCAAGCAGGGCGCGGAGTTATACGATCACGACAATGATCCCCGAGAGTTCACCAACCTCGCCCAAGACCCAGCTCAAGCAGCAAACATTGCGGAGCTACGCACGTTCCTAGATGCGGCGATTCGCTCAACTCCGCCCGCTACTCCAGTGACCGTTAAAAGACTCTAGTCTCTGGTTCAGTCCGCAGGCGTATCCTGACGAATGATTGCAAAGTTTTTTCGCTCCATCGCCGCGCTAGGCGTCGTCACACTGTCGGCCTGTTCGTCCTCAGGGAAGCCCAAGCTACCGCCGCTCAAAACGGTGGCGCACGTCGATCTGTCTCGCTATCTGGGCGACTGGTATGTCATTGCCAACATTCCGTATTCGCTAGAAAACGGTAAGGTCGGGACCTTTGACCATTATGCCATGCGACCCGACGGAAAGATGGACAATGTGTATTGCTTCCGCCGAGGAAACCTCGACGCACCGCTTGAAAAATGGCACGGTGTGGCCTGGGTTCACAACAAAGAGACCAATGCCGAGTGGCGCGTGCAATTCATCTGGCCGATTCGTGTCCCCTACCTCATCATCGACCTCGATCTCGATTACGAATGGAGCGTCATCGGCTACCCATCGCGCAAGCTAGCCTGGGTGCTTTGTCGCAAACCCACAATGGATGACGCCACGTACCAAGGAATCCTCAAGCGGCTCCAGGACCAGGGCTACGATCCGGCGAAGATCCAGAAGGTGCCGCAGCGTGGTTGAGGCTAGAGATTTTGATGTGGCAATCGCCATCGGAGGCGGCATGGGTGGGCACTGGAAAACCAGATGAGACAAGGTTTGGCTCTGCGACCCTGCGGGTGGCCATCCCCCCAACGCATTCTGGCGAACGCGCCTACGCCTTGCACCCCGTAGGCACCTTGGCCATCAAGGATGCACCGCAGCAGCAGCATCGAGATCAAAGCCGCTGCTACCTGTGCCTGAGAGGGCATTGTTGGCAGCGGTATGTTCGATGGGGATGCCGTGATCATCGAGACGGACCCGATCCCCCGTGGAGGTGAGGCGGATGAAGCGCACCCAGGTGAGGTCAGGCACCCGCAGGGCATCGAGATCAAAGCTGTCTCCGCCGCTTCGATTTGGATCGGTGGGGTCTTCGCCAGTGGTGGCATTGACTCCTGCAAAACCTTGCAGGTAGTACGCAGGGTTAGCGAGATTGGGTGCCCCCTCGACAGGCGCGCTCACATGCACGGGGAAGCGATACCACTCGCCCTCAAACAAGGCGACCTCGACGATGGCTGGTTCCATGAAGCGCTTGTTTGGATCTCCCCCTTCGAAGATCACATTTTCAAACACGGTAAAGTCTGGACCCGGCGCAGACTCGATAATGTTGTCAGCAAACTCTAAGACGATGCTGCCACCGCCGCGAATGCTTGCATTCAATGAAGCGACCTCAGTGGGTCGATACGCCGGGGTGAAAGTATCGCGGCCATCCGGTGGTCCTGTGACATTGGCGGGCACGCCACCCGCTCCATAAGCGGAAGGACTGAGCGGTGTGTAGCGACGCACGCGATCCGCGAAGGGATCCGCAACGGAGCCCGTGCGACCCCGGCTTGATCCCATCGGCAAAAGGGTCACTTGGGCCGCCGCATACGTTAGCGCACGACCATCCACTGCCCAGGCAATCAAGCTGTAGTCATAAACGGCACCGGTGATCAGTCCATGATCCACACAGTTGTTGCCTGTACCTCTGTACACCTCCACCTCGGCACCGCCAGCCCGGCGAAAAACGCTGAAGCCAACCACAGGCACACCCAGTGTGCGTACGATGGTGGTGGGCTGCCAGGCGAGACCAACCTTAGCATCGGAGGGCACGGCAATCAGACCTTGGCGCACGATGAGATCGTAGGGCTTGGTGTAGCTTCGACCCTCTGAATCCTTCGCTGTGATGCTGATTCGTTGCGTGCTTTCTACCTTTGGGGCCATTCCAGAGAGCATTCCGTCCGCACCGATTCCCCAACCCTGCGGCATTGACTCCGCACTCCAATGGTAGGGAGGTGTGCCACCCGCAGCTTCAATCACAATATGATAAGCAACACCCGGTGCAGCAGGTGGCAAAGGAGCCTCCGTGATGATCTCCAGCCCCTCCGTCACTTTCACCGTTAGCCGAGTCTCTGCCGTTGTCTTTTGCTGATCTTCGACGGTGATGGTTAGCTCTGCTTCTCCAGCTTCTACCGGGTTTCCCGTGATCACACCGGTCGCAGAATCACAAGTCCACACGCTGCCACCACCGCTGATTTGCCAGTGATACGGAGCAATGCCACCGGCTGCGGCAAGGGGTGCGCTATAGGCTTCACCCAGCGTCCCCACGGGCAGGTTGAAGGTGATCAATTGCAACGGCTCTGAGGGAGTGATGGCCAATAGTGCGGAGGTGCTGGCCGAACCTCCGGCAGCATCATTGACTTGGACCGCTAGGTTCAACGTCAGCGGTTGATCTGTCTGACCACTGAGATGCCCGCTGCTTTCATCCAACGCAAATCCAGATCCATCCAACCCACTCGCGCTCCAGCGATAGGGTGGCGTTCCACCCACCGCAGTGAACCCATGCTGATACGCGACACCCACACTGCCTGGAACCGGCTGTGATGATGTAATGGCCAGCGGAATCTCTGCCAGCGATACTTCGGACGGATCATATTCACCACTGGCACCGTCGCCCTGCCTCGCCTTGGATACATCGAACACCGGGAACCATATCCCACCCGATTTCACCTGTCGGCTAAATCCCTTTCCTCCCATGCCCTCCACATCAGTGATACCTCTTGGCAGCAATCTCGCCAGTTGCTCTTCGGAGAGCCCTGCAAATCCAGACCGCCGAACGCTCTCGCCGAGGTCTGCCAAATCAGCGACGCCATCGGAATGAATGCCAGCACCCTTCGCTTTGCCGGAATTCATCGACCCGAGGTTGTCGCTGCGGGCGATGTGGTTCGGCTCAGCATCATTCCCACTTCCGCCACCACTGAGGAGCCCAAGATACGCCCCGCCCAGGGCCGTGACGGCGAACGCCACGACCCAAAAGAGTCGCCGTCCAAACGAGGCGGATCTGGGCTTGAATGATGTCATGGAAGATTGGGACCCAAAAGCACCAGACCAGAGCGCTTGAGATCGCGGCTCGTGCCAGGCAGCTCCGGCAGCAGGAACCAACCATATCCGAGCCCATCGTCCAGCGCGGGTGTTGCCGTGTTTGGCACGATCAAGCCCTGAAAGGCGACCTTGCGATGGATCGAGCCATCGGTGAGCACAAACGATCCGGTGACGCTGCCGTTGGAATTTCGGATCTTCAGTGACACCGCATTCGGATTTGGGGTGATCGGCGAGACTGCGGCAGTGCTGCTGATTCGCACCACGGTGGCTGGAGATGTGGATGAACTCTCCACGCCCCCACCCAGGAATTCGAGGAAGGCATTGGCAACACCAAGCGCTGTCGCGTTTAACCCCATCGTGATTCCCGTCCCCGTGTCTGTGCTTGCGGGGGTGTAAAGTCCACCCCGAGCCTGCAAGGCGACTGGAGGGCTCCAACCAGCTGGATAAATCAGTGAACGCGGATTTGCCAGACGGCTCCAAGTCAGTGCTCCCGTCAGAGTGTGCGCCGCATCCGCAGCGATACTGATTTGACCAAAGAACGAGGCTCTTCCCGCGTCCAGCGTGCGGTAGAGAAGGACCTCACCACCTGTGCCGATGCGGGAGGAACCCACGATGGCATCACCCGTCGCAGTGCGTCCACTGATAACGGTGGTGCCTGACGACGTAACTGACGCAGACGCAAAACTAGTGCCCTCTGGCAGACTGGTGCTCAACGGCCCACCGGGGATGTCTGCAAACAAGTGATGACGTCCAAGTCTTGCCGCCAGCGCAGGATCGCGCGCAGCCAAACAACGCCAACCGGTGAGAGTGGCAGAGGTGCCCAGATCAGCGACACTGCCAGTCAATGCCCCCGTCTCCGCATTGATGCTGAAGGTCAGCGCCAGTGTCTCACTGCGGGATAGTTTGATCAGTGGAGCGCCTTGTGGATTTGCTGAGGCAGTATCCAGCAATCCTCTGAACGCGTACGACCTGCTGCCAATGGTGACGCGCCCCGAGTAGGCTGCGGAGCGCGTCGTCGCAAGATCCACTCGCGCTCCCAAACCTTCATTGGAGGTAGGTCCAGTCACGGTGCCCGCACGATCTACGAATCCGGCAAACGAGCCTAGCGCGTCTTCATCATACGCATTCACGATCATCCGATACGGCCCCTGACGGATGCCCCCCGCGATGTTTGATGCAGTGATGTAAATTGCCGCGCGGGTGCCTGCAATCGTTGGACGCCCAGAGATGATTCCGGTCGCAGCATCGATCCGCAATCCTGCTGGCAGGCCCGTTGCAGTGAATCGCGTCGGTGCGACGTGATCCTCCGCATCATAGTCTGCGAAGGTGAAGGTGTAGGCGGCACCCACTTGCGCCGCAGGCAAGTCCAGACTCACCGGAACCGCCGCCACCGGTTTGGCAGCCAGCCACAGCGTCAATGGGTCCGTCGTCAGACTTGCACCACCCAATGTCTCCACTCGACAGCGATAGACACCCTCATCACCGGGTTCCGCTCGCCTTACTCGCAGGCGGGAGGTGGTCGTTCCGGAAAAATCGGATCCATCGGCGATCGGCGATCCATCTTTGGTCCATGAAAACTTCAGCCCCACGCCCATCGCTGGCACCGTGATCAAAGCGTCGCGATTTGGCAAGGCCCGCACCTCCCGAGCAGCACTATCGATGACCGCCACATCCACTTCGGGTCCATAGACTGCACCCGCTGGATTGGAGATTCGCACGCGGTAGCGACCTGCTTGATTCAGTGACGCGTTGCTGAGGCTGAGATCCTGTAGAGTTTGCCCACTCACGCGACGACGGGCGCGCTCCCACTGAAAGGCCAAGGTCGCGCTGCCAGTCACCGTTGGCGAGACCACTGCCGTGCTACCGATGCTTACAATGACATCCCCAGTTTGCGATACCACTTCAGGCACCTCATCATTGTCCGTGATCGTCAGCGTGTGGATGGACTGCCCACCGAGCTGCACGGTCTGGGCTCCGGGCAGGGTGTTCGCAAGTGTCAAAATCACCGTCTCCGTTGGGCTCGGCTCCTCCTGCGAATCGTCACGCACTTGAATGGAGATGGTTTTGCTTGTCTCGCCGACGTCAAAGATCAGCGGCAGTGCTGACAACGTGAAGTCTCCCTTTGTGCCAGCGATCGCAGTGCCCGCCACCTGGATTGCCACACTCAATCGAGTTTGCAGTGCTGTGCTCAAGGTGACCGTGACCTGCACATTACCAGCGTCTTCAGCCACGGTCTGCGCCGACGAGGCAAACTCCAAGACCGGCTGTGGCACGGTCAATTCTGCCTCTGGCTTGTATCCATAAAAGATCGGCGTCCCTGGGGTGCCCCAGCTATCCGTGGCGAGATAGGCCACATAGTTGATGCCGTTGCGAGAGAACGTCTGTACCTGGTAGGCGGCTGGTCCCGCAGCCCCAGTAATCGTCGGATGATCGGGAGTGAAACTGCGCGTCTGCGAAGTAGCCGGATCAAAACACTCGATGGCGCTGATCTTCCAACCGGTCGCCCACACGCGTTGCTGGCTATCCACCGCGATGGCACTGGCGCTTGAAAACTGATGCACCAAGGCCGCATTGGAGCGGGCTGCTGGAGCGGGTGATCCCGCAATCACCGCAGCAACGGCGGCATCGATCTCCGAAGCGGAGAATTTCAACACCTTGTCTGCATCCGCCGCATTCGGTGATCCATCCAGCTCATAGAGAGCGGCGTAGAGAGCACCATCACTACCCACCGCCATGCCGGCACTGTAAGTGGAAAGATCACTGGTGATCGCACCGACGTGACTGCCATCCAGCGAGACAAAGGTGATATTGTGCATCCCCCCCGTGCCATTGCCACCCGCGATCAACCAGCCTTCTCGGCCCGAACTCGGGTGTCGCCAGAATGCACCCGCATAGTTCTGCAATGTTGCCAGCGGACTACTACTGATCGGAATTGCGGGCGACGAAGGCTGGAAAGAATGCAGCCCACTCGGCCCAAAAAATCCACCTTGCCCAAGCAATGCATTGGAATCATCACGCAAGGCGAGAAACGAGGGATCGAAGGCAAGACCTCCCGTCTTGAAGGGCGACTGCGCAGCACTGCCGAAGGTCTTTTGCAAGGTCAGTGCCCCCTGGGAGCCGAGCAAGAAACGCCCGTCTGACCGATGCGCGAAGACGGTGGAAAAGATGCCGGAATCGTTGAGCTTCCCGACGTTGAGGGAGGTCCATTCCGCGCTAGAGGCGGGGCTGGCAGTTGCAAGGAATGCTGCGCAGACGCCGATGCCAATGGCCCGCAGGCCTGTGCAATGGCGTATCGCAGCCTGACGAATGAGGCTGATATGCATGTGTAGAAGTGAAGTGCGATGTCTCGTGTGTTTTGGGTGCGAGAGACGGAGGCACTCACGCGCCAGCTTCAGAGGCTGGCCCATGCGATCTGGCATCTCTCACGCTTCATTTTGGCGATGAAGGGATTCCATGACCGCCACTCGGCGGGCATGGAGTGAGGATTCGCAGGAGGATGTTCGGACTCCGGGTTTGTGAATGAGGCAGCGGCCACTTTCGTGACCACCCTCATTCGCCTTCTCTCAAGCCTTCACCCACCGTGAGGCAGATTGGCTTTTTCCTATCCCGTGGAGACACCACTAGATAGTTAGGGAGTCGTGACCCGATACCGCAGCGCAACTGTGGCCGGTTCTAACGGCCTTCCCCTGTTCTACGAATCGACTGACTAGTTCACTGTCAAAGAACCCCAGCAGAGCTGCAAGCAGCAAGACTGGACTCCAATGACCCAACCTCAAAAGTCGGTAATGTCAAAGCATTGCACTCGGGACGTCAAGTCCGCTGGCGGCGACCGCCCTGCGACAGCAATTCCTGTTCTGTCTGTGCCTTCCCATTTTTTGGCTGCATCCGCTGAGTTTCTTGACTCAGAAGTGAGGGGGCACCCATCGGAAATTTGGTAAATTCATTCAACATCCAATATGGCCTCCACGATCTCAGCGCCGCTGCCACCCCGAAAATAGGCCATGAATGCGTTCTTATCGACCCATTTAACCTAAGCCCTAAACCCCATTCAACATGTTTGGCTGGCTCCTCCACACTTAACCGCAACGAGTAAAATAACAATGGCCTCAGAATCACAGGGCATACCCAGAATTCGGCATGGTTCCTACTTGCGAATTGACTGGCAGCGGTCCAACATTTCCTCAAGCAAGTCACAGCAATGTAGCGAAGCTCGTCTCAGTGCGTTTCTGGGACGAAAAACTCGGTGTTAGGATTGTATACCCTCTTTATATCCCGCAATGAATTCACCCGTCCCAACGGCCGCTGGACCTTCCAGTTTCACTGATGAGCAACTAAACGCCATGCGTCAGGAGGGCGACCCCTATGCCGATGAGCTGGCTGCAAAAATTTTCGGGGCATCTTCTATGCATGCGGAACCCGGCAGCAGACTCGGCTACAACAAGCTCGTCGATATCGCTGACCTACTAGATTCTGATTCAGAGTTGCTGCTGGTGGAAAATTCTAACTTTGCCAAGGCTCTGGAAGCCTTCCCGAAGGAGTTTCAGAACTACTACGATCCGATGCGTGCACCTGATTGGGTGGATGTGTCAAAGCTCGAGCTGGCGTCGGAACTCTGGAAGGCCAACTCTCTGTCCATGCTAGGCATACTCTACGCGGCCAGTCTGCCTGCATGTTACTTGATGAAGAACGGCATCCCCGCGCTCTACCAAACGGCCAAATTGAAAGACTCCAAATACGTCTTCCAACGCATTTATGAGACCGGTCTGATGCTGGACGCCGTGATGAGCCCTGGCGGCATCCGTCTGGTTCAGGATGTTTTGGACGATTCAGGGGATATCTTCCTGCGCAGCCTCAATAAGAAGGAAGGCGAAACATGGAAGAAGGAAGGCGAGACCTTTGTCAAAGTGGAAGGAGCATCCGCGACCGATGGTGATGCCATTGAGGAAAGCCAAAAAGCTGCCGCAAAAAGCTACCGTGTGGAGGCATCCCAAAAATCGTATCTCTGGGGGCGCGGCTACATCGCAGCGAAGAAAGTGCGGATGCTGCACGCATCGATGCGCTACATGCTGCTGAATCCCGGTGTCATGGCTCCCCGCAGTGACGCAGGCGGCAAGATGGCGGACAAATTCACCCAGGCCCACGGCGGCATGGGGCCATGGCCCACCGCAGAACTCGGCGTACCGGTGAACCAAGAAGACTTGGCCTTCACCTTGCTAACCTTTTCTTATCTTATCCCGCGGGGACTGGAACTCATCGGCTGCCGCATCTCTGTGGAAGAAAAGGAGGCATTCCTCCACCTGTGGCGTGTCGTGGGCCACACCATGGGACTGCGTGCTGACCTCATGACCGACAATTGGGATGAGGCGAAGGTGCTCTATGACCGCATCCACCGATTGCAAGCAGGCACATCGCCGGAGGGCATTGCATTGACGGAGTCCGTCATGGGATTCCTGAAAACTTACCTGCCCAAGGCCTTCGGCATTGCAGACCGTGTACCAGTGGCGCTCATCGGCGCGCAAATGGGCAAAGACGCAGAGATGCTCTTTAGTGAGGAAAATAAGAAGATTCTCAATAAGCCGCGCACGCGGCTTACGATGTGGGTCACCCGCATGGCGATGCGCTTCTTTTATCGTCACTACCAAAGGATGTTGTACTGCCTGCCTGTGCTGCAGCGCGTATTTGGCGACTTACTCTTCAGAGCTTCAGAACAACTGGTGATGAGCTGGAGAGATGAATACACGCGGAAGCCGTTCTACGTCCCGACAAGCGTGAACACATGGGAACTCCAAAAAGGTGTAGATGACGCTTTCCGGCGCAGGCTGCATGGCTGGAGGCAGCATCTCTTCCTGGCTCTGGGCAGCGCCCTCGGAGCAGTGGGTCTGATGTATGTTGGCATCACCCTCGGATTCATTTCCTGGATTGTTGGCTGGCACGACGTCATGAAGTGGTCGTTCATTGGGTCTGTCGTCTGCCTCGTTTACTCTGTCTTCGAAATCGATCTGCGGATTCCCTCAATCTTCCATAAACGACCAGTTCCCGATGGCGTAAGCACCCGCGGAAAGTAAGATCGACTCCATGTCCCTGCCTGCATCCTCGCCACTCACCCGCGTTCCTCGCGCCGTCGCCGCCATAGCAGCCCTTGACGCATCCCCCTTCGGGGTGCTGTGGGTGGACTTTGACGGAAACGTCGGATATGCCAACAAGCACGCGGAAAGCCTGCTAGGATGGACACCCGCGGAACTCCTCGGTCAAAAAATCCCAGCCCTTGCAACGCACTGGAGCGTCTCTGAGTGGCAAAATTCCATCTGGCAAAAAGCCGGCGCTAGCCCTCTGACGGGGGTAGAAGGATCTTGGCAGAGGAAGACCGGTGGCTCCACCTTGCTGACGGCATCCCTCACCCGACTTCAAGTCGCGGGACAGGATCTCATGACGGTGTATCTCACGCCGCCTTCCAAGGCAGCGTCATCCACTTCGAACGCCACCACCAACGGCCATCCCTCCTTTATGGATGCCATACCAGCGGGTGTGTGTTTCGTGAACGCCGACCTCGAGATTCTGCAAATGAACCCTGCGCTGGGTGAGATCCTCGGTGCCGATCCCACGACCCTCATTGGCCAGAAAATCTCTGACCTGATCATCCCTGCTGACGAGGTCCCCTCCCAATGGCACCAACTCGCCAGCCTCGGCTTAAAGAACTGGAACATCCGCTATCGCAATCCCCAAGGTCACACCTTTGACCTCTTCATCTCCTCCCGCACTGAAGTGGACGCCATGCCTTGGTTCTTGGTGGTGGTCCAGGACGTGTCCGAGCGTGTGCAACTCAAGCGCCTCCT
>CAZCAL010000099.1:0-12848 GCA_964496625.1 uncultured Verrucomicrobiaceae bacterium
GTTCAGCATCGTGCGTTCGTTCGTCACTGGAGATGGTGTGCACGACATCAAGACCATCATGGGCAAGGACACGCTCAAGGCAAACGTGGGCTCGCTGTACAGTCGCATCGCTGGGCCGCTGAACCGCACCACGGCGATGCCTACGAACGTGGCACTCTTTCCTCGCGCTGTCGCCCCACAGTGCATGCCAGCGTTTCTCAAGTTCGGCGATTTCACGTCGAGTGGTGAGATGGGCTCCTCCTTCAGGCCGTTTGTGCCGGGCTCCGGCGATGGGGCGCAGGCGGATCTAACGCTCTCGTTGCCACTGCAACGAATGGAGGATCGAAGGCAGTTGCTGGGCAGTCTAGACACTTGGAAGCGCCAGCTGGACATCGATCCGAATGTCGAAAGCATGGGCAGCCAAGAGTTGCTGGCCTTCGATGTGCTGCGGCGAGGCATCTCCGATGCATTTGATGTGTCCAAAGAAGATCCACGTCTGCTGGCCCGGTATGACACCGCTCATCTTCTCCCTCGCGACCGCATTGATCCGAAGTGGAAAAACATCGATCACTACGCGGACAACGCGGCATCGCTGGGCAAGCTCCTGCTGATGGCGCGGAGACTTTGCGAGCGAGGCTGTGGCTTCGTCACAGTCACCACCAGTTTTGTCTGGGACATGCATGCCGATGCAAACAATGCTCCCGTGACTACTGGCATGGATTACGTTGGATGTCCCTTTGATCACGCTGTCTCCGCCTTGATCGAAGACATCGAAGCACGGGGGCTGCGCGATAAGATTATGCTGGTGTGTTGCGGTGAGATGGGGCGCACCCCACGCATCAATGCCAGGGGTGGACGCGATCACTGGGGAGGTCTTGCGCCGTTGATGATTTATGGTGGCGGGCTACAGATGGGCCAAGTGATTGGTCGATCCTCTCGCGATGGTGGAGAGCCTGCCGATGACCCCGTCACGATTCCAGACCTCATTGCGACGATCCTCCACAACATCATCGACGTCGGGCAGGCCCGTCTCATCGATGGCCTGCCGTCGAACCTGCTGAACCTTCTTGGTCGCGGGACACCCATTCGTGGGTTGATGTGATTATTGATGTAGCCAAAGAGAGGGAGTCGGTCCAACGACGTTCACTATTGCTACATCGATATGCCACTGAAGCTTTTCCACGCCGAACCATGAACACTCCAGCCACTCTTCTTGTTGTATCCGCGCTTTGCCTTTCCGCCTTCGCAAGAGGTGAGAGCCCCGCCACCAACGATCTTTTGCCGCCGATCACTCAAGGTCTGCGTGTCTTCACCTGCGGGCACAGTTTTCATGTTTTCACCTATCATCAAGTGGAGCAGATGGCGGTGGCAGCGGGGCTTCAGCATCAGGTGGTTGGCCTTTCGAGCATCGGTGGGTCAACGGTGCAGAAGCATTGGGATGTGGCGGATGATAAGAACACGGCAAAGGCAGCATTGATCGCTGGAAAGGCAGATGTTTTGACACTTTCACCGATTTGGTTGCCCGATGATGCCATTGAGAAATTTGTGAAACTGGGCGTGAAGCATAATCCTGCGCTGCGTGTTCTGGTCCAGGAATACTGGATGCCCAATGACGAGTATGTGCCCGTGTATCCGCTACAAACGAAGAAGGTCGTGGATCACAACGCAAC
This sequence comes from uncultured Verrucomicrobiaceae bacterium, assembly GCA_964496625.1. Classification (GTDB taxonomy): domain Bacteria; phylum Verrucomicrobiota; class Verrucomicrobiia; order Verrucomicrobiales; family Verrucomicrobiaceae; genus JACKQF01. Next base: position 1,650 of record CAZCAL010000099.1, read on the forward strand.
GGATTTGGCCAAGCTGCGCGTGGCCAATGCAGCCTACGCCAAGGACATTGAAGATCTCGTGCGTGGCATCAACGAGCGGCTGGGCAAAGAGTCCGTCGTGGTGGTGCCTGTGGGCCTTGCATCGATCACGCTTCGAGAAAAGGTGATCGCTGGCCAAGTGCCGGGGGTAAAGGCGCAGTGGGATTTGTTTCGCGACAATTGGGGCCATGCAAAGCCTCCGCTCCAGATCTTATCGAGCTATTGCCACTACGCCGTTATGTATCGACGCAGTCCAGAGGGTTTGCCTGTGCCGAGCGCCTTCAGCCTCTTGAACGAGGTGCGCGATGCTGACAAACGGGCGCTGAATCAACTCCTCCAGCAAATCGCTTGGCAAACGGTGAGCCACTATCCAATGGCGGGGGTGATGAAAGCCGTTCCGTGATGCGGATGACCGTCGAGATGGTGCTGGAGATGACTTCCTGCCCGTCCGTCCTGCGTCTTGAAACCGCCATAGAGCGAAATTGAAGAAACCGCTTGTCATAAATTCCAGTATTGCATTAAATGGTCAAAGTCTCCTTTGATCATGTCTCTTCCTATCCGCACTCCTGACCGCCAATGCGAAGTGGCGTGGTTCTCCGCGCTTTGTTCCGATGACTATGAGTTTCTCGGCGTGCCAGATGGCAGCCTGCGCTCCAGCTATGAGCACTGTGGAGACATCGTGCGTAAGGCGGATGCAAACGGTTATCAAAACATCCTGCTCCCGTCGGGATGGATCGCCGGTCAGGATGCGCTGGCTTTCTCCGCAGCGATGGCACCGCAGACCACGCAGATCAATCAATTGGTCGCGCTCCGCATGGGTGAGGTGTGGCCACCGATGTTGGCGCGTGCCATCGCCACCGTCGATCACATTGCCAAAGGCAGACTCTGCGTAAACATCATCTCCTCCGACATGCCAGGCATGAAGGAGAGCAATGAAGTTCGCTATGCCCGCGCCAGCGAAATCATCCAGATTCTGCAAGGGCTGTGGCGCACTGAAGGGCCATTTGAGTGGAAGGGTGATTTCTATAACATCAGCCTGCCCAATACTGAGCCAGCCAAGACCTACCAGCAGAACGGCGGGCCGTTGCTCTACTTTGGCGGCATCTCTCCCGCAGCGCAGGACCTTTGTGCCAAGCATTGTGACGTCTTCCTGATGTGGCCTGAGACGGAGGATCGTATTGCTGAAACGATGCGTGGCATGTCCGAAAAAGCTGCCGCCTACGACCGAAAAATCGACTTCGGCTTCCGTGGTCACGTCATCGTGCGCGAGACCGAGGCGGAAGCCCGTGCCGCTGCTGACCGTCTCATCTCAAAGCTCGATGCAGCGAAGGGCGCTGAGATCAAGGCGCGCTCTCAGGACAGCCAGAGCTTCGGCGTGCAGCGCCAGGACGAACTCCGTGCGCAGGCAAAGGATCTCTACATTGAGGACCATCTCTGGAGCGGCGTCGGCCTCGCGCGCAGCGGCTGCGGCAGCGCCATCGTCGGAGATCCCGATCAAGTGTTGGCCAAGCTCAATCGCTACATGGATATGGGCATCCGCGCCTTCGTGCTGAGCGGCTATCCGCACCTCGATGAGTGCGATCTATTCGCCAAGTACGTTCTTCCTAAACTACCGACCTGCAGATTGAATGAACTTCAAGGTCGGCTGGTAAAGGACCCAGTGACGCCACTGACCACTGCGGAACGGAAGTAGTCCCGCAGTGGACTGGTGCAAATCTCGCGTTCCAAAATGACGGTGTCATGTCACCATTGCCTTCCGGGATGATTCGACACCTTGAGCCCGCAGATCTACAGTCTTTTCTCGACAGTTTCCGTATTGCCATTGCGAACAAAGCACTTCCTCCAAGTTAGTCCTGGCATCACGAATCCCTAACCTCACCACCCACTACCTTCATGCCTCCTGTCAAATTCGTCCTCGCCGGCTTTGGTGCCTGGGGTCAACACCATGCTAAGTCCATCCACGAAAACCCAGAGTCCACTCTGGTCGCCATCTCTGCGCCCACGGAGGCGACACGTGCTGAGGCTGCTCGTCTCTATCCTGAGGCGCAGATTTTTGCGGATAGCCTAGAAATGATCGCGACGGCGGACTTTGATATCATCGACATTGTCACACCTAGCCACACGCATCGCGAAATCGCTCTGGCAGCAATGGCAAAGGGCAAGCATGTGCTCTTAGAGAAGCCCATGGCCATCACGCTCGATGACTGCAAGGCCATCGTTGCTGGCGCGAAGGAACATGGCGTGCAACTGGCCGTCGGCCATGAGCTCCGTCTTTCATCCCAGTGGGGCGAAATCAAGAGCATCATTGATCGCGGGGTGATCGGAGATCCTCAATACGTCCTCGTCGAACTGCTACGCAAACCCTACCGCACTGGCGCGAGCGGCTGGCGGTACGATCAAAACCGCGTCGGCAGTTGGGTCCTTGAGGAGCCCATCCACTTCTTCGATCTCGCCCGCTGGTACCTGGAAGGCAGCGGTGATCCCGTAGAACTTTACGCCTATGGAAACTCTCGCGACCCGCAGCGTCCGACACTTTACGACAATTTCAGCGCCATGTTCAAATACGCCAATGGTAGCTATGCGGTTGTATCCCAGACTCTGGCTGCATTTGAGCATCACCAAACCGTCAAAGTCAGTGGCACCAAAGGAGCGCTGTGGGCTGGCTGGAGTGGGGCATTGGATCGGACTTTGGAACCCGACTACTTTCTAAAGGTCTTCGACGGCGAGAACCTGGAAAACGTGAAGCTGGAGAAGCACAGCGGAGAAGTCTTCGAACTGCGCGAAGAAATCGCGACCTGCATCCGCATGGTGCGTGGCGAGGGCAAACCTGCTGCCAGCGGGCGTGACGGATTGTGGTCAGCCGGGCTATGTCTGGTCGCCGAAGAGTCCATCCGCCAGGGCAAGCCTCTGCCAGTGGGTGACATGCTAACGCTCTGAATCGGCAAGATAGACACAGTTGGACCGTAGGTTTGCTGGATGTTACCAGCAGAACCAACCTCGTTGACCAACCGGAGGACCTTTCTCCAGAGGGGGGCTATGGGTCTTTTGGGGTCGGGGCTGAGTGATCTGGCTGCCCTGGCTCAATCGCCTGGAAATCCGCAGGCGACAGCCAAGCGTGTGATTCTGATTTTTAATGGTGGCGCGCCGAGTCACATCGATCTCTGGGACCCAAAACCCGAGGCACCTTCTGAGATCCGGGGCGAGTTTGCGACGATCAAGACCAACGTGCCAGGCATTCGCATCACAGAGCTCCTGCCGAATATGGCGAAGCGCATGGACAAGCTCGCGCTGGTCCGGTCCGTTTATCACAGTCACAGCAGCCACAATGCTGGCATGCATTGGTCCACGGTGGGGCGGCCTTACCGAGTGGACAGCACTTTGATCCACCCCAGTCGTGCAGACATTCCGTGCTTCGGCACCCTGGTAGGCTGGCTTGCGCAGCGGGATGGCTACAGCGCCGGAGTGCCACCGTATGTCATCACTCCTTTTCCCCATTGTGACAGCAAGGTGTACATCACGCCGGGTCAGTACGGCGGTTGTCTCGGCTCGCGGTATGATCCCTTTGTCTTGGACGATGATCCAAACTCTGCGACGTTCAAAGTGCGCAACATGAGTCTAGGCTCGGAGATGACTCCGTCCCGATTCAAAGAGCGGCTTGGCCTGCTTCAGACCATGTCCCTGCAGGCACCGAAGATCGTCTCCGCCCAGGCGGATGATCTAGATGTGTTCAACCAGCAGGCGGAGATGCTGCTGCGATCCAATCAGGCTGGTGAGGCATTCGATTTGACCAAAGAACCCGACAAAGTGCGTGATCGCTATGGGCGACACAGCTGGGGGCAATCGCATCTTTTGGCGCGTCGCTTGATCGAGGCGGGAGCCCGTTTCGTCACCACTGTAAATGGCCCAAGCATCACTTGGGATACCCACAAAGACAACTTCAACAGCCTGAAGAACCGCCTCGTGCCACCGATGGAGCAAGCGTACGCTGCGCTCTTGGACGACCTAGAGGAGCGTGGATTGCTGGAGAGCACACTGGTGATCTGGATGGGCGAATTTGGGCGTACACCCAAGATCAATGGCGACGCTGGGCGCGATCATTGGCCTGGATGTTACACGGTGGTATTGGCAGGCGGCGGTGTGCGCGGCGGGCAAGTGATCGGCGCATCGGATCCGACTGGAGCCTATCCCTCTGACCGTCCAGTAACTCCTGCGGACATCCATGCGACTGTGTTTAGCGCTCTGGGCTATGACGCCCGCAACATTCACTACGCAGCGTCTGATGGCAGACCGATGCTGGTGTGCGAAGGTAGCCCAATTAGTGGGCTGCTGTGACCCGGGCGAATTTTTCCGGGAAATGTTCCGCCGGAGAGGCTAAGATCTGGCCCGTCATTCAACCAGAACCCCAGACTCAATCCCCATGATCAAAAAGATTCTGCTCGGCCTCGTTGCCGTCATTGCGATCATCCTTGTCATCGCCTCGACCCAGTCCGATGACATGAATATCAGCCGATCCGCCGTCGTGGCCACCCCACCCGAGGCTGTCTTTAAAGTCGTCAACGACTTCCGCCAATGGGACGCCTGGTCACCTTGGTCTCAGCTGGACCCCAACATGAAGAAGACGCTTGAAGGCCCGCCCGAAGGCGTCGGCGCAAAGTACACCTGGAGCGGTAACAACGAAGTCGGTGAAGGCAGCACCACCCTGGTGGAAAGCGTGCCGTCTGAAAAGGTCGGCATGAAGTTGGAATTCATTCGTCCGTTTGCAGGAACTGCAGATGTGCAGTTTACCTTTGTGCCAGAGGGAGCTGGCACCAAAGTCACATGGTCGATGCAGAGCAAGAAGCCCTTCATGGGCAAAGTGGTGGGCCTCTTCATGGACTGTGAAAAAATGTGTGGCGACCAATTCCTTGAAGGTCTCGACAAGCTCAAAAAGATCGCCGAGGCAACCCCAAAGCCCTGATCAATCCTCGCGGACACCTATTGGACACATAATCCAAAATTGAAATAAGTGGGAGCGGAGGGATGTTCTCATAGCAGAGACATCCAAACGCCCAAGCTCATGACCTCGCGTCGCACCTTCCTCTCCGCAACTTCAGCAGCAGCTGTATCCGCCGCCACCCACGCCTTCGCTGCACCCAGCGATGGAGAAATCAGGATCGCCCTCATCGGTTGCGGAGGGCGTGGCACAGGGGCCTGCAATCAGGCGCTCTCCGCTGGCTCCACCATCAAGCTCGTCGCCGTCGTCGATCCCCTGGAAGGTAAGGCACAGGCGGCGCTCGACATTTTGAAGACAAAGCATGAAGGCCAGATCGATGTTCCGCCAGATCAGATTTTCACGGACTTCGAGGACTACAAAAAGGCCTTCGCGCTCGCTGACGTCGTGCTGATCACCACGCCTCCCGGCCCGCGTCCGTTCTTGTTTGAACAAGCCATCAAAGCGGGAAAGCACGTCTTCATGGAAAAGCCCGTCGCCGTCGATGCCGCCGGCGTGCGCCGAGTGTTGGCTGCGGCGGCAGAGGCAAAGAAGAAGAACCTCAATGTCTGCGTGGGCTTTCAGCGTCGTTACTCACCAAGTTACATCGATATGATTGACCGCATCCACGCAGGTGAGATCGGTGATCTGGTCTTTGGCCGCGTCTATTGGAATGGCACCTCCCGCCCCGGCTTTCCGCGCGAACCGGGTGAAAGCGAGATGCACTACCAGATCCGCAATTGGTATTTTTTCACCTGGATGAGTGGGGACCACATTCTTGAACAACATTGCCACAACCTCGATGTGGCGAACTGGGTGATGAAGGGTGTGATGCCTATCAAGGCCACCGGTCAGGGCGGTCGCCAAGTGCGCAGGGCGCGCGAAAACGGAACCATCTTCGATCATCACACTGTGGAGTTTGAATATGAAAGTGGGATGCGCATCCTCAGCCAGTGCTGCCAAATCGGCGGCAAATGTGCGCGTGACGTCAGCGAGCATTTCCATGGCACAAAGGGCGCGGCGGATCTAGCCAATGGTGGCAAATTCATGATCAATGGACAGCCTCCAGGAGGCAAACGCCAGCGAGGCAGCAAAGAAGATCCGTATCAATTGGAGCATGACGCCTTCTTTGAAAATGTACGCACTGGCAAGGTGCGCATCGATGCAGAATACGCCGCTCACTCCACCATGATGGGCGTGATGGGACGCATGGCCACCTACACGGGCCAGGTCATCACCTGGGATCAGGCCTTCAATTCTCAGGAAATCCTTGTCCCTGACGATCTCACCTGGGCCACTGAACCACCCGTAAAACCAGACGAAGACGGCTGGTATCCCGTCGCCATCCCAGGCACTACCCTGCCTGTCTGACACGTTTCTCTCCATGCGTGCTTCTTCCATAGCGTCCTGCCTCAGCATCATCGCCGTCACCAGCTTCAGTGTCGCTGCTGAGGCCCCGAAACCACGCAACGGTGAAAAGCTCATCATCATCAATGACGACGGATTCAGCGCCTTTTATGGTGGTCGCTACAAGAACGCTGAAGATTTGCGCAAGCAGATGCTCAGCTATCGAGACACGCAAGTCTCCGTGTTTGAATGGTGCATCGCTGCTGGCAGTCGCGTCAATTTTCCCTCCAAGGTCAGCGAACTTATTGGCGAAGGCGTCACTGAATTCCCGCGCCGGGGTGATAAGCTGGCTTCGGAGACATTGCACCGCTTGGCCAGTGAAGGTGTGGACACCTTGCAAGTCGTGACTGCCGCCTGTCACGAAGCCGGGATGCAATGTTACGCCTCGCTACGCATGAATGGAGACTATCCCGCAAGTTGGATGGGCGAATCATTGCCGCGCATGTTGAACAGCAACTTCTGGTGGGATCATCCCGAGTTCCGAGTCCGTGGCAAAAAGGGCGAGGACCAGACAAAGCTCTCCTATGCCTACCCGGCCGTGCGTGAGTTCAAGCTCGGCCTTCTGCGAGAAGCTGCTGCCCGGGATATCGATGGCATCAACCTCGACTTCCTCCGCCACCCGAACTTCTTCGGTTACGACGAGCCACTCATCACCGCCTTCAAGGATAAATACGGCCAAGATCCTCGCGAAGTCTCCGCGACTGATCCCCGCTGGCTCCAACTGCGCGCCGACATCATGACCGGCTTTCTCCGCGCAACACGCCAGATCCTCGATGAAGCAGGCAAACAAAAAGGTCGCCACCTCGGCCTCAGCGCGCGTGTCGATTGGAAGGAATACCGTGCCTGGGGCTGCGACATCGATGCATGGCTGAAGGAAGGCTTACTCGACTACCTTGTCCTCGCCCAGCACACGCTCGGCGGCTACGAATTTGATATTGCGCCCTTTGTGCAGAAGGCTCGCGGCACCGGATGTGCGGTCTTGTTCGGAGAAGAAGCCACCCTCTCTGGACACGACACCACCTCGGAAGAGGACAAGCTCATCGCCGCTGGCAAAATGAAGCCCCCAGCACGCACCACCCTCTCCCTGGAGCAATACCAATCCCGAGCCGCCCGCTGGTTCAGCGCGGGGGCGGACGGCGTGCATCTCTTCAACGAAGGCAACCGCAAGGTGATGAGCGTGCTCGGCAGTCTGAAGGTAGAGAGTGGCAAAGCTAACTAGCACAAGCTTGCGGGGGCAAAGGTGGTGGGAGTCTCGGGTTGCTCTGGGACTAATTCGTCTTACCTCTTTGGGCATGATGAATCTCTTTTGCCGATCTATTGCCTCTGGCATCCTTGCTCTGCTCATCGTCGCACAGCCGCTAAGGGCAGCAGATGCTGCGGCGGGAACTTCGCTGAATGTTCTGTTCATTGGCAACAGCTTCACGGCACGGCACAACCTCTCCGAGGTCGTGAAGGCGATGGCGGAGGAGGGGCAACCAGGGCTGACGTTTGAGGTGACGACGGTCATCTATGGCGGTCGCACGTTGCAGGATCACTGGCGGCTTGGAACGGCCAATTTTGTGCGGCTGGCGACTCTTACTGCGGACGAGGAACAGACGACGCTGGCTTCTCTGCGCGAGGCGGTGAAGGACCCGAAGGATAAGTATGCGCCACTTGCACTGCAGCGGCATGAGGAGCTGGTCAAAACGCTCGGCCAACCCCATCGCAAGTGGGATATCGTGGTCTTGCAATCGTATCGTGACGATCTGCCGGATGATCCGCGCTACGTCGAGTATGCGCCGAAGTTTGCGGAGCTGGTGAAGGCGCAGGGTGGGCGTGTTGTGCTCTATGAGACGACCCCGCAGACCCAGAACGACAAGCCGCTGGTGAGCCCGCCGGATGCCGCTCCGGTGCTGGCGAAGGAACGCATCATCCGCGCCATGGCGGGCCGCATTGGTGCCTCGGTGGTGCCGATGGCCATCGTGGCACAGCATTGCCAGACGACCCGCCCGGACCTCACCCTCCGCTTTGTAAACGATGCACACTTAAACCAAACCATGGCCTACCTGACGGCGTGCACCTTTTACGGCGTTCTCTTTGATCAGAGCCCAGAAGGTTTGTCCGTGAACACAGTGAGGGATATCCGCTACCTGGATGACCAACACCGTGACCTGGACCGCGATAGCGGCCCGATCAAGCGTGTGTTTTCCGACAAAGACCGCGCTGATCTGCAACGCATCGCCTGGGAGGGCATCCAGCAGTTCCGTGCGCTCGATGCCGTGCAAAAGTGAAACGTTTTGATGAGGAAGTGCTGCGCCAGCACGTTCTCATCGGCATGAAATCACTCGCTGCGCTCTCACTGGTTTTTTGCACCTCTCACCTTGTTGGTGCCGAGCCGCTCGCGCAGAAGGGAGAGCAACTGCTGGCCGATAGCTTTGATCGCAGAGAGCTCGGGGAATGGAAGGTAGTGATCCCTTCATTCGCGATTGAGGACGGGGCGCTGAAGGGCTGGCAGACGCACGATGACCATGGGGCGGTCGGCCGGGTGTATCGTCCGATGAAGGATGTGATCGTGGAATTTAAGTTCAAGCTGGAGGGATCCACAGGCTTCAACGCGGTGTTTGATGATCAGAAGTTCAAGGGCTCCCATGCAGGGCACATCTGTCGGGTAGCCTTTGCTCCCAAGCAAATTCGCCTCGGTGATGACAAAGAGGGGGTGATGCGCAATGACATCTTTGAGATGCGCAAAGATGCTGCGAAGAAGACGGAGGCGGACAGGCTACTGGTGGGTCGTGGGGTAGCGAAGAACATCGAAACTGATCCGAAGATTTGGCACGCAGTTCGAATTGAGATCATCGGTGATCGGATGCGGGTGACGATGGATGGCAATGAGATCAGTGAAGTGAAATCACCGGGCATCGCGCACGAAAAGAAGAGCAGCTTTCACTTCACGGTGAATGGTCCCGGCGTCTTGTTTGACGATGTGCAGATCTGGGATGCGAAGTGAGGATCGCGGTTGCACTCCACCACCGTGGTGGAAACCTCTGGCAGCGGAGGAAGGCCGTGCGCGGCGCGGGCTTTGAGGCATTTTTCGTCGCCTATTTGTAGTTCGCGACAGGTGCTGGGACGTTGCTCGTAAATGCTACAGGCGATTTGCTGGCCGATTTGCCCCTGCAAGTGAACACAACGCGGGGGGATGCGCTCGGTGCCGGTAAAGCAGACTCGCCATGGGGTGATCTGGACGAGTTGGCTCTCATCAAGTCCACGCTGCTGCGCCTCCTGCCAGTAGAAGGAGACGCGGTAGTAGCAGCAGCAGGCACCGCAGGTTAAACAGGGGGAGGGAGCATTAGGCATAGGGAGCGCATCTCTGCGCCGAGACCTGCGCGAGGCAGGGGGCAGCGGTGAGTCAAAGTCGCGGATTGGGGGATCAGCGCAAGCCTAGACACTCGCCTCCGTTAAGTTATATCTCTTCCCCGCGCTTTTGTTATGACAACACCTCCCAAATGGTATTCCTCCGTCACTCGCTACCAGTGGTTAGTTTTGCTCGTTGCCTCATTGGGTTGGATCTTCGACGCGTTTGAGGGTCAGATCTACAATCTGACGCGTGCGGATATGTTGCCAGACCTGCTGAATGTGGCGCCTGATCATGCATCCGTAAAGGAGTGGGGAGAGCGCTTCTTGGGCATCTTCCTCATTGGGGGAACTTTTGGTGGGCTCCTGTTTAGCTCCTTGGCGGATAAGTATGGGCGCAATCCGATCATGGCGGTGACCATTCTGTTTTACTCCATCTTTTCCGGGTTGACGGCCTTTGCAGACCAAATCTGGCAGGTGGGTGCGCTGCGGTTCCTGGTGGCGATGGGTGTGGGTGGTGAGTGGGCCGTCGGCGCTGCGCTGGTAGCAGAGGTTTTTCCAAAGGACGCACGGGAGCGAGCAGGCGGCATCTTCCATGCGACAAGTGTTTGTGGACTGTGGCTGGCTGCAGGGGCGGGGCTGTGGGTGGGGACGCAATGGCGGACGGCATACCTGCTGGGCGTGATCCCTGCGCTGCTGGTCCTGTGGGTGCGGCTGAGCATTAAAGAACCGGAGTCTTGGAAGGCCGCACGCGAAAGCAAGCAGCAGCAGATGGGCAGTTTTAGTGAGCTGCTGGGGAACCCGCGTTGGCGGTCCCGTGCGGTTTTTGGGGCCTTGCTCGCGATGGTGGGACTGGCGACTTTTTGGGGGGTGGTGGTGGCGGGGCAAGACATTGCGGCGGAGTTCTTGAAGCGCGTGGGTGATCCAGATTGGTCGAGCAAGTCGAAGATTGCGTTTGGCTTCATCCAAACGGCCGGGGCGGGAGTGGGGATGCTTGCCTTCGGGCCGCTGAGTGCGCGCTGGGGATGCAAGAAGACCTTCGTCTTCATGCACGTGGCCGCGCTGGTGATGACGCCGGTGATCTGTTGGCTGCCGACGGCCTGCGGCAGCTATACCCTTTTGCTGGTTCTCCTGCCCATCTTTGGGTTCTTTGCGCAGGGCATCCATGCCGGATACGCTGCGTATTTCCCTGCGCTCTGTCCCACCCACTTGCGGGCGACGGGTTCGGGCTTCTGCTTCAATACGGGTCGGTTACTGGCCGCACCGGTGCTGATCTGGCTGAGCGCATGGATGAAGTCAACGATGGACCTGCGGATGGCGATTAGCTGTCTGGGCGGTTTCTTTCTCCTCGGCCTAGTCTTCCTCTCCTGCCTTCCAGAAACGCGAGGTGAGGAATTGCCTGAGTAGTCGATTCCTGTTCAAACCCGGATTATGCAATGGAGTAGGTGAACGGCGGCGGACGAGCCTCGATGTGT
>CAZCAL010000100.1:0-12727 GCA_964496625.1 uncultured Verrucomicrobiaceae bacterium
TGATTTTGGAAGGCTCTGCTTCAGTGCTTCCGGCAGGGCATCCACTCCCACTCGGATCTGCACCTCTGACCCGATTTCAAACCGCTGCCGTGACCAGAGGATAATACCGGTCCGGGTGATGCGCCGAAGCTCAACGACGGCTTGTCGGCCTCCGCGTGTCGAATCACTGGTTGCGGAGGCTTCCTGTTGGTGCTGGCTGTGGTCGGCCATGTGGACAGGACTGATTTAAAGGGGTTCACCAGTCTGGCCATGACTCGCCAGACCCCGTAAAAAGGCGCAAAGCGGTCCATTTGTCAAGATCTGCGCCTGTCAAAGCTTCAAAAGGGAATTTCAGTGCGTGGCCATTATTTGAAGGTGCCGGGAGGAAGTTGGTGTCCTTGCCTGGTTCACTCCTTGGTGATTGTCTCATCCAGATTTAGAAGAGTGGTGGCGACGGCTTGCATCGCAACCTCTTCGCCGTGCGGGAGCTGCTCTTCGTATAGCCCCATCAGCACCTGAAGTTCGCCCTCACTGGGCTCGCGAGCAGTTGTCAGGCGGAAGCCATAGCGTAGCCGTGCATCCGCCGCGCTGCTTGGCGCTTCTTGAATCATCCGTGCGGCCAACGCGTGACCTGCCTCCACATAGACCGGATCATTCAGTAGTGTCAGGGCCTGGAGAGGCGTGTTGGAGCGCGATCGCTTGATGACACATGCCATCCGCGCTGATGCGTCAAACGTCACAAAGCTAGGATAGGGGGCACCGCGCTTCAGCACCACATAGAGTCCACGGCGGTATTCTTCCTCACCGGGACTGACCTTATAATCATACTGCTGGCCGCCGACCTTCTTCCATAGGCCATCGGGTTGGGGAGGGCGGATAGAAGGGCCACCTTTTTTCAAACTGATGAGGCCGCTAATCGTCAGGGCATTGTCACGGATCGCCTCTGCATCCAGACGGAAACGAGGTCCCCGTGCATACAGCAAATTTTGGTCGTCGCGTGCCATCATCTCTGCCGTCGTGTCGGAGCGCTGTCGATACATCGCGCTGGTGACGATCTTTTTGATGATCGATTTGATCGACCAACCCTTCTCCATGAAATCCACCGCCAACCAGTCGAGCAACTCAGGATGTGTGGGCCGCTCCCCCTTGATACCAAAGTCTTCCAACGTCGTCACGATCCCATGCCCAAAAATCTCTGCCCAAAGTCGATTCACCGTCACGCGGGCAGTCAGCGGATTCTGACGTGAGACAAGCCAGCGGGCCAGCGTCACTCGATTGGGTGGCCCGCTGCTTGGAGGCAAAATAGCAGGTGTATGAGCCTGAATACGATCTCCTGGTTGCGTGTAGTCCCCCCGCTTGAAGATGCTGGACATGCGTGGTTGAGTCAGCTCCTTCATGACCAGCGTCGAGGCGCTGTTGTCCTTTCCTGTCAGTTTCTTCTCCAACGCGGCACGCTGCCGCTTCAGCGCCACCATCTCTGGCATGGCTTGGTCAAAGTGGCGACGCAATGCAGTCAATTCACGTGGCTTGCGACGTGCCTCCGGCTTGCGAAGAATCGCGGCGACGCCTGCGGGCAGGTCTTTGGCAGCGAGGCTTCCTGTCACCGCTGTGAGGCGGACCCGCCCAAGTGTTCTGCCACCCCCAAAGTTCTGCACGAGGGTAAAGACGAGCTCTTGATTGGCACTGACGTCCACTGGAGTTTCGCATTCAAAGATGGCCCAGTGGGGCTTGTGAAATTCGGGACCTACGGCCCAGGCTGTCTTTTCATCGTCATCCACGGCACCGATGGGATCGAAGTTCTTTTGCGAAAAATCTGCCGTCGCAGCAGCGAAGTGCAGCGGCGTTCCGGGATCGTCATTCGCAGCGGCCTGACGCCTGACTGCGCTGAAGGTGTTGAGCACAAAATTCGGGCGCGCAGCCTCACCACGACCTGGACCTTCTCCTGGCAACGAGGGATCGGTGAGGGCGTCCAGCTTGATCGCTGTGACGCCCTTCAGTGCGGCACGCGCAACGATTTGATAGGTGTCTGTCGCCGCACTGTCTCCCTTCATCAGCACGGAGTGGTCCGGCAGAATCTCAAAAGCTGAGCCTTCCTCAGAGACAAACTCCACCACCTCCAGCGGGTGCTCTTCCATCGGCTGATCGATCTCTGCCGTCATGCGCGTCGTCCACGCCGCGAATGCAGAGTCTGCGTTTTTTGTCATCTCTGCCATCCGTGTATCGAGCGCCGCGATCTCTTTCTGGATTTGTTGCGCAGCAGGATCGATTTTTGCTTCCATCGCCAAGTTCATGGAGGGACCTTTGAACTGAATGGAACCGGGCACTTTGGGGTCAGTGCGATCTGCCTCCTGCTCCGTATTGTTGAAGAATGCCAACAGCCCGTAGTAGTCCTGTTGGGAGAAGGGATCGTATTTGTGATTGTGGCATTGTGCACACTCCATCGTGGTGCCTAGCCAGACTGCACCCGTGGTATTCACGCGATCAATAACTTGGTTGATGCGGCTTTCTTCGGGCTCGGTGCCAGCCTCGACATTCGTCGGTGTGCAGCGATGGAAGCCCGTGGCGATCAGCTGATCTTGCGTGGGATTCGGCAACAAATCACCGGCCACTTGATCGATCGTGAACCGATCAAAAGGCATGTCCGCATTCAACGCGTTCACCACCCAGTCGCGGAAGGCCCAGACATCGCGCAGGTCATCGCGTTGAAACCCATGACTGTCCGCATAGCGGGCGAGATCGAGCCAATGCCTCGCCCATTTCACGCCGAACTCAGGGGACTTCAATAGCTCATCGGCAGCCGCCTGGATCGCTGCATCGGGATCAGTCTTCATCGCCTTTACAAAGGCATCGACTGCCGCAGGCGCAGGAGGTAGCCCCGTCAGATCAAAGGAAAGGCGGCGATAAAGCACCGCAGGATCTGCAACGGGTGACGGCGTCATTTTCTCTTGGCGAAGCCGATCCAGCACAAAGTGATCGATCTCATTGCGAGACCAATGGTCCACCGCAGCGGTGGGCACCGCAGCCTTCACGGGTGGCACGTAAGCCCAGTGGCGATCTGCTTTCACGTCATCTGGCCAAACGGCACCTGCTGCGATCCAATCGCGCAAGATCGCGATCTCCGCAGCGGCCAAGGGCTTGCCACGTCGCGGCATGGATTCCTTATCAGTCCTTGGCAAGGACACGCGGCGCAGAAGTTCACTCTCTGCTGGCTTGCCGGGGGCGATCACGGGACCGTGCTCCCCACCTTTGAATGCCGTGGCCTTATCATCAAACCGCAGGCCTGCTTTTTGCACTTCATGCCCGTGGCATTCAAAGCAGGATCGTTGCAAAACGGGCAGAACTTCGCGCGCAAAATCCACCGCATACGCGCTGGAGAGTGCACTGAGAAAGAGGAGCAATACCGTTGGCTTCATGACAGGTAGTTTAGAACGAAGCGCTAACCACCGGAATTGCAGCAGAGCCGAGGCAAGGTCATTTCGCTGTGGATTAAGATTGACCCATTGTCCACTGGGTGCTGACATCGTCGAATGAAGAGGAGCACTTGGAAATGGATCGTCTGTGGACTGCTGATGTTGGCGACCATGATCAACTACATGGACCGCGTCACACTGAGCAATGCCTCGGTGAGGATCACGGAGGAATTCCATCTCTCCGAGCAGCAGTACGGAAACCTGGAGACCTTCTTTGGCCTTGCCTTCGCGGCTGGATCTTTGGTCTTTGGTCTCTTGGCTGACCGACTGCCAACCTACTGGCTCTATCCGTTTGTCTTGGCAGGTTGGTCTGGGATGGGGATGCTCTCCGGCTATGTGCACAATTATCAGGAGCTGATGTGGTGCCGGGTGTTGTTAGGTTTTTTTGAAGCGGGTCACTGGCCGTGTGCGCTAAAGACGACCTTCGCGGTGATGGACGAACGTGATCGCACGATGGGAAATAGTATCCTACAGAGCGGTGCCTCCATTGGTGCCATCATCACTCCGCAGATCATGAAGGTGGCGATGACTGATGAGCTGGGTTCTTGGCGCCCGGTCTTCGTCTGGGTGGGTGCGGTCGGTCTGGCCTGGGTGCTGCTGTGGCTAGTAATGATGCGACCGAAGACGCTGCAGGCGAAAGAAATCGCAGATCGGGCAGCTCCGGTAGGAAGGCCCGTGAGCATCTGGCCGATCCTGATCGGGCGACGTTTCTGGGCGGTGGCACTGCTGATCATGGGCACCCAAACGGTGTGGCACATTTTCCGCGTGTGGCTCGTGAAGTTCCTGCAAACGGGCCGTGGTTACGGGCAGTCTGCGGCGCTGGATTTTACCTCGGCGTACTACATCGCAACGGACATTGGTTGCTTTGTGGCAGGCATTGCATCCCTCTGGTTGGTGCGGAAATGGGCAGTGTCTCCTCATTCCTCGCGGCGCATCGTTTATGCAGGGGGCTGCGTGCTGACGTCTCTTTGCGTCTTTATTCCCAAGCTCTCCCAGGGCTGGCTGCTGCTGGCGGTGCTGCTGCTGATCGGTGCGGGCGCACTGGCGCAGTTCCCATCCTACTACAGCTACGTCCAGGAGCTATCTGCGGACCATGTGGGGAAGCTGACTGGTCTGCTCAGCATGTGGGTCTGGGCGGTGACATCGCCGCTTCAATCACTTTTTGGTTGGATCGCAGACCGCACGGGTTCGTATGATTTGGGACTGGTCGTGGCGGGTCTAGTGCCGTGGATGGGCGTGCTGGCCATGCGATTCCTGTGGGATCCAGCAGAGAAAGAGGCTGCCGCAGCGTGATTCTGCGTTGGCCTCTTGCCATCCCTGCCTGCTGCCGCTAGTCTGACGAAAGAGTCGATTCAATCATCGGAGGTCGCTGTGTTGTCTGGAGGAAATGGGTCATGGTTCGAGCGGTTAGGTTCTGCTTTTCGGCAGGGCCGTAAGGACTTGCGGGAATTGTTTCCCGATCCGCAGCTTGATTCCTTTCCACTGAGAAAAACTCTGCGTGGCTATGGTCGGCGCACTTTCTTCGCAGATCTGCGCGCAGCGGGCACCGTGGGGCTCCTGGCGCTTTTGCAGGGCATGGCCTATGCCGTCGTCGCTGGCTTACCGCTGCACTATGGGATCACCTGCTCCGCGGTAGCCGCCATCGTTGGACCGTTGTTGGCCAGTTCCAGGTATTCGATTCTTGGGCCGACGAATGCCACGGCCTTCATGATCTTCTCATACTTCGCGGCGTTTCCGAACCTGAACCGCTTGGAGTTGATGCCGATGCTGCTCTTTCTCACTTCGGCATTGCTGATCGTGGGGGCATATTTGCGGGTCGCCGATCTGGCGCAATACATCAGCCGCACTGTCGTCGTGGCGTACATCACTGGCGCAGCGCTCTTGATCGCCGTCAATCAGTTGCCCTCGGTGCTAGGAGTCACGCTTGTGGAGGCAGATGACGGGCATCGTGCGGTCACACTGCCTGGGGTGCTCTATCGCATTGTTTTGTCGCTGGGTTCGCTGCGCTGGACCAGCGCGGTTTGTGCGGCAGTGACCCTTGGGATCTATTTTATTGTCAAAAAGTGGCGTCCTACCTGGCCCGCCTTCGCCATCGCTCTGGTGGGAGCTACTGTGCTAACGACGGCGTTTGCACCAGCCGGATTTAACCCTCCGACGTTCTCCGACGGACAATTTACCTGGCGCGAGCTGCTGCCGGTCTTCCCAGACTTCGCCACGGCCAAGGCGCTGCCAAACCTCAGCCGACTCTTCGGAATTTCGGTCGCCTTGGCTTTCCTCTGCACGATGGAGAATTCAATGATGGGCCGCGCGCTGGCTGGTCGCAGCGGGCGGCGAGTCGATGGAAACCAGGACATGCTGAGTCTGGGCGTCGCGAATCTCGCCTGTGCCTACCTCAGCGGCATGCCTGCATCCAATTCGCCCACAAGATCCACGCTGAACTTTGAGTGCCATGCCCGGACACCCATCGCCAGTATCATGTCGGGTGTGATCTGCCTGATCGGGGCACTGACACTGGGGTCTGCGGTTGCTTATGTTCCAAAGGCGGCGCTGGGCGTGTTGGTCATCACCATTGCCGCCTCGCTGATCAATCGCCGCAATATCCGTATCTGCATGGCCTCCACGCGCTCGGACGCGATGGTGTTTTTAGTTACCTTGATCGCCGCTATGATGGTGCCATTGCACGTTGCCATCTTTACTGGCGTGGGCGTCTCCATCATCCTGTATTTGCGCAAGGCCAGTCGCCCCTCCTTGGTCGAATACGCCTTTAACACCGAAGGACAACTCGCCGAAGCGCAAAAGGGTGCCCGCGCCCATCCATCAATCTCCATTGTGCACGTCGAAGGCGATCTCTTTTTTGGTGCCGCTGAACTTTTCCGCACCCAAATCCAGCGCACCTGTGCCGACCCGAATCTGCGCATCATCGTGCTGCGCCTGAAAAATGCGCGTCATCTAGATGCCACCAGCGTCATGGCCTTGGAGGAACTAATTCGCGTGCTGCGCTTGGAGGGACGTGATCTGATCGTCAGCGGTGCGATGAAGGATGTGTATCGCGTCTTGCGGGACTCCGGGTTGGTTGATGTCATTGGAAAGTCTAACATCTTTCTCGGTAGCGCATCGAATCCCAACATCTCCACCCGCAACGCCCTGCGCCGCGCCCAAGAGATCCTCGGTCGCAGCGATGCCGATGTGCGGATCTACTTCGACCCGTCCCAACAGAAGAGCGCTCCGTAGGCTCAGTCGCCAGACTGCGTCGTCCCCTTCCCAGACCAACCGTTCGTTTTCCAGGAAAGGCCACAACCCGGCCAGCGTTCCTATTTGTCCGGCAAAAGACGCCGTAACTCCAACCCATCCACTCCATCCTCGTGAAATCCTCCGCTCTTTGTCTCCTAGCCATTCTGGCCGTAGCTGCTACCGGCAGTGTCCGCGCAGAAAGTCCCTTCATTGGTCGTTATGCGCTGACCATTCCTGGCGGGGGTGCTGGCTGGCTGGGCGTGGAAGCAAAAGATGGCCAGCTCTCCAGCAGCGTGCTCTGGGGCGGTGGTAGCGTCGTTCCAACGGCTGGAACGAAGGTCGATGGCGACAAATTGATCATCACCCGCGAGCAGAAGAATAAAGAGGGCAAAATCACCACCGAGACCATCACGGCGACCCTCAGTGGCGACGAGTTGAAGTTGACCACTGTGAAGCACAATCCAGCGGGCAAACAAATGGGTGAACCTGCCGAGTTTGCTGGCAAGCGCATCCCCGATGTGCCGGCTGCGCCAGACCTCAGCAAGGTGAAATTTGGCGATCCCATTTCGCTCTTCAACGGCAAGGATCTCACCGGTTGGCGTCTCATCAAGCCAGACGCCGACAGCGGCTGGAGCGTCGAAGACGGTGTGATGATCAACCGAGTGGAAGGCCATAAGGAGAAGGGCAAACACTTCGGCAACCTCCGCACTGATGCTGAGTTTGAAGACTTTAACCTCACACTGGAAGTACGCACCCAGAAGGACAGCAACAGCGGTGTGTATCTGCGTGGCATCTACGAAGTGCAGGTCATGGAAAGCTACGGCCAACCCCTCGACCCCCATCACATGGGAGCGCTTTACAGCCGCATCACCCCCAGCGTCGCAGCGGAAAAACCGATTGGTGAATGGCAGACGATGGACATCACCCTTGTAGATCGTCACCTCACCGTCATCCTCAATGGTCAAAAGATCATCGATAACCAAGCCGTGCTCGGTTGCACCGGCGGTGCCATGACCAGCGATGAATTCCACCCTGGCCCGATCTTCCTCCAAGGCGACCACACCAACGTCGATTACCGGAACATCGTGCTGCGACCCGTGGTGAAGTAAGCAGCGACGTTTTGATTCAGCGTGCGGCGCAGGCTGCGCCGCACGCTCTGCTCCCTGCGCAAGAGCCCCGCGCCGCTGGCGTTTAAACAAGCTCCATCATGCGCTTCATCCTTCTCTCCCTTCTTGCTGTCGGCCTTTCTCAGGCTGCGGATCTTCCGGTGCCGGACAATGTCACCTTTACACGCGATGTGGAATATTCCGACGCGGCGGGTCAGCATCTCCAAGTCAATGTGGCGCAGCCAAAAGACGGCGCAGGGCCGTTCCCGGCCATCGTCTGCATCCATGGCGGTGGCTTTCGCGCGGGAAAGCGCGAGAGCTATGACAAGCTCTGCCTGACGCTGGCACAGCGCGGCTATGTGGCGATCACGGTGACGTATCGCCTCGCCCCAGAATTCCCTTTCCCTTCGGCAGTGCAGGACTGCAAGACGGCGGTGCGCTGGCTGCGGTCGCAGGCGGAGACGTATCACATTGATCCGACACGAATCGGTGTCACGGGCGGTTCTGCAGGCGGTCATCTGGCACAGTTCTTGGGAGTGACAATGGGGGTGAAGGAATTTGAGGGCGATGGCTACAACGATCAATCCAGCGCCGTGAGTTGTGTGGTGAACTTTTACGGTCCGAGCGATTTCACCAAGAGCTACGGCAAAAGTGTGGATGCGGCGGAGGTGCTGCCGCTCTTCTTTGGCGGTGATCTGACGACGAAGCGGAAGGAGCACATCATCGGCAGCCCGCTCTACTGGGTGACACCCGACGCGGCCCCTACCCTGTGCGTGCACGGCACGGAAGATCCGTATGTGGCCTTTGAGCAAGCGACCTGGATGGTGGATAAGCTGAAGGCGGCGGAGGTGGAGGCGACACTCCTGCCTATCGAAGGTGCAGGCCATGGCTTCAAAAAGCCAGAGGATGCCGCACGCGCTGAGGCAGCACTTCTGGAATTCTTTGATGCGCACCTGATGAAGAAGTAAAAGCCCCCCAAGACCCCCTCCGACTGCCATGAAACGATTGCTCGCTGGACTGCTACTGCTCGCCGCCACACCTCTGCTGGCTGCTGAAATGAAAGCCACCGTGGTCGGAGATACGGTGCAGATCACGACAGAGGGAATGCCGGTGGTCACTTACCAAATGAGCCCCGGCCCTGTGCCGAAGGGGGTGCCGGAATCCTTTGCTCATGGGGCGCACCTGCATCCCGTGTGGTCGCCCGAGGGGAAGATCGTCACTGGCAATCATCCCCCCGATCATCGCTGGCATCGCGGCGTGTGGATGGCGTGGACGCATACGGAGTTTCAAGGACGAACGCCAGATTTTTGGAACATGGGCAAGGACAAGGAGGGGAATCTCACGGGAGAAGTCCGCTTCATGAAGTTGCTAAAGAGCTGGGGCGGCGAAACGGCAGGCTTCATCAGCCAGCATCGCTTCATCGATCATACCGGTGGCGCAGAGGTGCCAGTGCTGGACGAGACCTGGGAGGTGACTGTGCGCGCCCGCAGTGGTGATCATCCAGTAAACCTGATTGATTTGGTTTCGACACAGACGGTGATCGGCAAGGAGGCACTGAAGCTGCCGAAGTATCACTACGGTGGTCTGGGCGTGCGTGGGAATCCCGCCTGGGACCCCGCCGACGCGGTGAGGATGCTCACGAGCGAAGGCGATGACCGCACGGCTGGTGACGGCAAGACGGCGCGCTGGGTGCAAATCGGTGGAGATGTGGACGGTGCCCCTGCCAGCATGACCATCCTGATTCATCCGGAAAATTTCCGCTTCCCGCAGCCGCTGCGGCTCAATCCCAAAAACCCCCAGCTCTGCATCGCCCCTAGCGCCGCTGGTGACTGGTCCATCGAGCCCGGCAGGCCCTACATTTCCCGCTATCGACTCGTTGTCATGGATGGCATGACAGATGCCGCTGTCTTGGAAGCGCTCTGGAAAGAGTATGCAACGGGACGGTGAAAAGAGGGACTAACACTCAAAGCACTCCTTCTCTCGCCATGCTCCGTCCACTTCTCTGTCTCCTGCTATTGGGAACACATCCCGCCACTGCCGAATCGAACTGGCCGCAGTTTCGTGGTCCAGGCGGATTGGGGATCGGGACAGGATCTCCACCGGTGGAATTTGGCCCGGAAAAGAACGTGGTCTGGCAGGTGGAAGTGCCGCGTGGGCATTCATCGCCCTGCCTCTGGGGCGACAAGATTTTTCTAACGGGTCAGGATGGCGAAAAACTGGTGACGCTGTGTCTGGATCGCGGCACGGGCAAGGAGCTGTGGCGAGCTGCCGCGCCAGTGGCAAAGCTGGAGGCGACCCATCGCATTGGGAGCCCTGCGGCTCCGACGCCGTGCACGGATGGTGAGCGCGTGTATGTCTATTTCGGTTCGTTTGGCGTCATTGCGTACGACTTCGCTGGCAAGGAGGTCTGGCGCAAAGAATTGCCTGCGCCAGTGGTGGAGTTTGGGACAGGTGCATCGCCGCTCTTGGCAGAAGGCAAAGTGATCCTTGTTGCCGATCAAGACATGGGTTCGCACTTGCTGGCGCTGGATGCTAAAACAGGAGCTCAGGTCTGGCGCACGGAACGCCCGGAGTTTCGGCGTAGCTTCTCTACTCCCTTTCTCTGGGAGCACGATGGCATCGCGGAGATTATCGTGGCGGGCTCTTTGTGGGTGCGCAGCTATGAGGTTAAGGATGGGCGGGAGCGTTGGTCATCGCGCGGCATGGCGCGAGTCTCAAATGCCAGCCCTGTGGCTGGGGACGGGCTTCTCATTGTCTCCAGTTGGAATGTCGGCGGCGATGAGGGTGATCGTGTGAAGATGGAGCCTTTCGTGCCCTTTGCTGCCACTTACGATACCGATAAAGATGGAACGCTGAGCCGTGATGAATTCCCCGCAGGGAAGGTGAAGGATCGCTTCTCCCAGATGGACGCAGACAAGGATGGGCTGGTGACCCGCGCGGAATACGAGACGATGAGCGACATGTTTGATCAGGCCGTGAACCAAATCTTTGCCATCAAACCCAATGGCTATGGAGACATCACGGAAACTCACGTCGCATGGAAGGTGGACAAACACCTCCCGTACGTTTCATCGCCGCTATTTTACGATGGCCTAGTTTACACGATCAAGAACGGCGGGCTCGCTTCGTGCTATGACGCGAAGTCTGGCGCGCAGCACTATCAGGCGGAGCGCATGGATGCCTCTGGCGACTATTACAGTTCTGCCGTGGCGGCGGATGGTCGGATCTATGTGGCGTCGCAGCGCGGCACGGTCGTGGTGATGGCCGCGGGCGATGCCCTAAAAGTCCTGGCCCGCAATGATTTGCGCGAGCCGATTTTTGCAACGCCTGCGATCATTGATGGTCGCCTTTATCTCCGCACGGAAAAACACCTCTTCGTCTTCGAGCAATGAGGCAAGGAGCGGTGGCTCAATACTCTCTAGAAAGAAGATGACGCGCCAGTTGTTCGAGTCGCGCACCTGAGGGGCCGAACGGCTGGAGCGCGGCCATCGCTTCGTCGGTGAGTCGGTGGGCTTCGTCGCGAGAAGCCTGGAGGCCCAGGAGAGCTGGGAAGGTGGACTTTTCTGCGGCGAGATCTTTGCCTGCGCTTTTCCCAAGCTTCTCGCTGGTCTGGGTGACGTCCAGAATGTCGTCGATGATTTGGAAGGCGAGCCCCGTGGCCATGCCAAAGCGATGCAGGGCATCCAGCTGCTCCGTGGTGGCGTCAGCGCTCATGGCACCGAGTTTGATGGAGCAGGTGAGGAGGGCGGCGGTTTTGCTTTCGTGGATGTAGCGGAGGTCTTCGAGCGGGAGCTTTTGCCCTTCACCCTCCAAGTCCGCGACCTGACCACCGACAAGATGCAGGCTACCAGCGGTGACGGCGAGTTCGCGGACCATGTCTCCCGTGCTGTGGCGAACGGTCACAGGAGTGTGGGTGACGAGTTCAAAGGCCAAGGCCTGGAGAGCATCGCCTGCTAGAACAGCGATGCCTTCGCCATAGACCTTGTGGCAAGTCGGCACGCCGCGACGCAGATCGTCATCATCCATGCAGGGCAGATCATCGTGGATGAGCGAGTAAGTGTGGAGACACTCGACCGCGCAGGCGTTGAAGGCTGCGGATTCTTTGCTACCACCACAGGCTTCCGCAGCGGCGAGACAGAGGATCGGGCGCAGGCGTTTGCCGCCAGCGAAGACACTGTGCCGCATCGCCTTGTGGATCGTTGCAGGCTTTGTCTCCGCCGATGGTATGAGCCGCTCCAGGGTCAGATCGATAAAACGGCATCGGTCGGCGAGGTAGGGCTCTAGGGGCATCGGCGGAAGGAATGGGTAGGGGAGAAGTTGCGCGGGCGTTCTTTACTGCGCCTCTGCCGCCGGGGCAATGAGATCCACTTCGTGAATGGACCAAAACTTGCCCATCACTTCTCCCGTCTGGGTGATGCGGATGTGGTTCGTCTTCACGGGCTTTTTGAAAAGAATTTCAGTGATGGAGCTGTCGCCTTTGCCCTTTTCCAGGGTCTCCCAGGCCTTGCCGTCATTGGAAATCTCCAGGCTGTAGCCGCGTGGGTAGTCATTGCCAGAGCGGGCTGAATCCAAAACGATGCCAGCCACTTCTGTCGCGGTGGGCAGGTCGATTTGGAACCACTGCCCTGGGGTTTGGAATTTGCCAGTCGTCCAGCGGGTGCTGCCATCGCCATCGACGGCGCGGGCGAGATCCTTGTCGGTGGAGGCGGAGAGCTTCCACTCGCTACGATTGGCCAAAGGCTGGGGGGACATCTTGCGCAGTTCCTCAATGGTCCACGGCGTGGTGCGTGCCTTGAGTTGTCCACGCAGGCGTGCTGCTTCGGCCTTGGTGACCAATTTGCCATTGTTGCCAAAGGCTTTGCGCACATAGCTAGTGACGTCTGCGATCCATTGATCGTCATTGGTGGCCATGCTGACCATGAGGGCCTCATAGGTCTTGCC